>JBDTPR010000049.1:0-17402 GCA_039932635.1 Candidatus Solibacter sp. | reverse complement strand
CATCGAAGGCGCCGGTGTCGGCGAGTTCGAATTCCATGTCGCCGCGGCCGCGGCGGCGATTCTCGTCGACCAGTTGCTCGTAAGGGAAGGCACGCTGCGGGTACTTGTACAAGTACTTCATGTAAGAGTGGGTTGGCGTACTGTCGAGGTAGTAATAACATTCCTTGACGTCCTCGCCGTGATTGCCTTCGTTGCCGGTAAGGCCGAACATGCGCTCCTTGAGAATCGGGTCGCGGCCATTCCACAGGGCGAGCGCGAAGCAGATTTTCTGGTGGCGGTCGCAGATGCCGGCGATGCCGTCTTCGTTCCAGCGGTAGGCGCGGGAACGCGCGTGATCGTGCGGCAGGTACTCCCAGGCGGTGCCGCCGGCGCTGTAGTCTTCGCGCACGGTGCCCCAGGCGCGCTCGCTGACGTAGGGGCCCCAGCGTTTCCAATGGGCGTTCCGGTCGCGCGATTCTTCCAACCGCTGTTCTTCACTCGTCATGCGCTTTGCGCTCCTTGCAAATGTGTAAGGATCCGGTGGCCCTCGGTTATTCCTGAATAGTACCTGAGATTGGAGCGCGTGGGCGCTGGTGAGTTCGAGCATTCGGGCGGCGCCTGTTGCGCAGTGGCGCCGGATATCGTGTTGCCGGATATCGTTCCCCTGCGACTCGGATTGGGATAGACTTTGTTGCAGACTTACGAGGTCAGCTAATCGAGGCGAAGGACCGGGGCACAGTCACCTGAAAGGCCTCGCTCCAGTCTAGGTTTTGAAAACGCTGACAAGGTTGAGAGCCGATGCGACAGCCCACCGGTAACACTCCGTTGCTGCCTGGTTCCGTGAAGAACCTGGTTCTTCCACCCGAGAAAGAAGAGTACACGTACTTCGCCCATGCCCAGGACCATCCGTTTGCCAGCGGCGACTTCGTAGCGAAGGGGGCCTGGGCGGCGGATGCTTCCATGTTGGCTTATGCGCGGTACGGAGCGAAACGGATGACTACCGCGGAATTCCAAGAGAATCTGGCCCGCGGGGGTCTCCGCTGTTTGAACCAGATCGGCAATTGGGACGCTCACGGAACCCAGGGCTACTTAGCCGCTAACGAGCAGTTCGCGATTCTTGCGTTTCGAGGCAGCGAACCGGACGATCCAGTGGACGCGATTGACGATGCCGATCTGTTTCTGGTCCCGGAGATGGATCATCGCCCTGAGGGAGGGGCCTCGAGGTTTGTCCTGGGGCTGCCTGCACTAGTCCACCAGGGATTTAAGCGGGCACTTGATCGCGTATGGGCCGATGTGCGCACCTGCGTTATGGACTATCGCCAGCGCCATCCCGGAGCGGAGATCTGTTTTACCGGCCACAGTCTGGGTGCGGCCATGGCTGTGCTTGCCTCCAGCAGATTCGCGGACGGAAATATTTCCGTCTACACATTTGGGTGTCCGCGGGTTGGCGATCGGCGGTTCTGCGACCGAGTCGTTGCAAGCCCACTCAAAAGGATGTTGCGCTTCGTAAACCTGAACGATTCCGTAGCGCATGTACCGCTCCAAAGCGTCTTTTACCGACACGCACCGCAGAATTGCTTCCTGTTCGACGAGAACGGGAATCTCGCGGAAGACGAGGGATCATTCCGAGGAGACATAGACGCTCTTGCCACCGTTTTCACAAGATTCTCCGTTGACCTTAGTCTCGACTTGTCGAAAGTCTCAGCATCGCCAGGCTTGGTGGACCATTCGCCCGCTCGTTATTGTATTCGTCTTCGGAACTGTTTATAAAGTGTCAACGAGTTGTTCCTAGAGTCTCGTTGCGCCATCCTGGACACGATGCCTCCGGGATGCCGACGCCTATATAGAGGTTCCACTCTTCGCGAGTCAGATTTCGGCCTGCCTTCGCGCACAGCCCGTCGAAGATTTCCTGCGGGTCTACCGACACCATTCGCGCCGTCTTATCCGTGCTCCCGGTTGCCAGAAGCCGGCCGTCGGGACTGAATGCAACGTCAACCACCGCTGCGGCATGTTCGATCCGGGCCACCTCCTTCCCGCTCGCCACCTCCCACAACCTGGATGTACGGTCGTCACTCGCCGTCGCAAGAAAACGGCTGTCCGGGCTAAAGGCAATCGAGTTGATGGTTGCGCCATGGTCGATTCGCGCCACCTCAAGGCCAGTCGAGATGAGCACTAAGCGCGCCGTCTGGTGATCGGCGGTTCCCAGAAGCCGGCCATCCGGACTGAAGACGATAAACCGAACTTCGCTTCCGTGTTCGATCCGGGCCACCTCCTTCCCGCCGGCGACCTGTGTCAGCCGTGCTGTCTTGTCGTCGCTCGCTGTGGCGAGGAAGCGGCCGTCCGGGCTGAACGCAATGGCGCTGATGCGCTTGCTATGGGAAATCCGGACCAACTCCCGGTCACCGGCGACATCAACGATTCGTGCGGCATCGTCGCGGCTGGCTGTCGCCAGAAGCCGACCGTCAGGACTAAACAGGACTTTCCGGATAGCTCCCGTGTGTCGAAGAGTGGCTCCTGGTTTGCCACTCGCGGTATCCACCAGTTGGACCGTGTTATCCTCACTCTCCGTGGCCAAGGAGCGGCTATCGGGACTAAAGGCTGCAGCCAGGGATAGACCGTATACACTCGCCAATTGCCGGCCGCTTGTTGTCTCGATCAAACGGACCGTATTGTCGTCGCCCGCGGTAGCCAGGTACCGGCTATCATTGCTGAACAGGAGCCGGCGAACCGTGTCGCGCTGGTCGATTCGAGCTATCTCTTTGGCTCCTGCGGTATCCACCAGTCGTATCGCGCCGGAAGTGCTCCCAGCCGCCAGGAAGCGACTATCCCGACTGAACGCTACCTGCGTAACCGAGCTCTCAAGTTTCAGCCGCACGATCTCCTTACCGCTCGCGACCTCGGTCAGACGCACCATGGTATCGGTGCTCCCTGTGGCCAGCCAGCGGCCATTCGGGCTGAACGCAATACAGGTGACGTCGCCGTCGTGTTGGATTGGTATCAAGGTGCGGTTCGAAGTCGCCACCAGCCGAGCGAGCTTATCGTAACTCGCGGTGGCCAGAAAATGGCTATCCGGACTGAAAGCGAGATCGCGGACGGCGTACTCATGTTCGATAGCGACGACGGCTCCGCTGGCGGTCTCTACCATCCAAACCGTGAGTGACGTGGACCCGCCATTGGCCGCCAGGAATCGGCTGTCCGGACTGAATCGAGCTGAATCGCCGGTGATTCTGGCAACCTCCCTGCCCGTGCCAATGTTCACCAGCCGAATTAATTGGTCGGGGTGCATGGAGGCTAAAAACCGGCCGTCGGGGCTGAATTGGGCGTCGTTCACTTCCTGGTCGTGCTCAATTCGGAGCACCTCTTTGCCGGTTGCCGTCTCCACCACCCGGGCGATTTTGTCACTGCTGGTTGTCGCCAGCAACCGGCGGTCGCGGCTGAACGCGACCGATTCGATTGTCCCGCCATGTGTGATGCGGGCCACCTCCCGGCCGCTCGCGGCCTCCAGAATCCGCGCCGTGTTGTCCCGGCTGACGGTGACCAGGAAATTTCCGTCGGCGTTAAAGGCGACTTTTGTGACTTTGTCGCCATGCTCAATCCGTCTCGTTTCCTTACCGGTTGCGGTGGCCACGACTCGAGCGAAATGATCATCGCTTGCGGTCGCGAGCCAGCGGCTGTCTGGACTGAAGACGATGGCCTCAACGGCCTTGCCATGAGGGATGAGGCCCACCTGCCTGCCGCTCGCAGTCTCGACCAGATGTACGGCGTGGTCCTCACTCTTCTCGCCTATGTTAAAGCGCCCGCGGGCGGTTCCCAGCCACCGGCTGTCGGGGCTGAATGCCAATAGCATGACTTGCCCACCATGATCGATACGGGTGATCTCTCTACCGCTCGCGGTCTCCAACAGCCGCGCCGTATTGTCCTGGCTCGCAGTTGCCAGGAAGCGACTGTCGGGACTAAAGTCGACTCGATCGAGAACGCCGGCATGATCTATGCCGGTCACCCTACCAGTTGCGATTTCCAGGAGCCGCCCGGTTCTGTTACTGACGGTTACGAGGAAGCGGCTGTCGGGGCTGAAGGTAACCGAATCTACGGAATCCCCGTGGTCGATCCGGCTAA
Source organism: Candidatus Solibacter sp. (assembly GCA_039932635.1). GTDB lineage: Bacteria > Acidobacteriota > Terriglobia > Bryobacterales > Bryobacteraceae > Solibacter. Next base: position 13,307 of record JBDTPR010000049.1, on the reverse strand, counting down.
TTTCCTTGCCGCTAACGGTATCCACCAGGCGCACGCCGTTGTCCTTGCTGACCGTCGCAAGGAACCGGCCGTCGAGACTGAAGAAGACGTCGGTAACCTCAGCGCCGTGCCTGATGAGGGCGACTTGTTTTCCGCTAACGACCTCCACCAAACGCGCGGTCTTGTCAGCGCTCGCGGTCGCCAGCAGCCTGCCATTGGGGCTAAAGACAACACGGTTGACGGCGCCATCGTGAGCGATACCCTTCGAAGGCAACATTCCGACGAGCTTCCTCGCCACCTCTGTAGCCGCGGCATTATGCAGCCGTTTCCATGATTCAACGGCCAGACTGGCGGCCAGTTCCGTGGTGCGGGCATCCTGTCCGCGGTCGGCGAGGAGCGCTGCGGTCGCGGCGAGCTGCCGGGCGATCGCCGTGTCGCGCTGACGTACGGCTTCGGCACGCTGTTGGTTGGCGACCACTGCCTGCCAGATGGCCACGACGGCGGCAATGGTGATTACCGCGATGCCGCCGCGCACGAACATACGGTTGCGGGCGAGCTGGCGCAGGTCAGCGCCATCGAGCTGGTCCTTCGGGATGCCCCTGATGGGCGCGGCGACGTTGACGACGGCCTCGCGAAATTTCGCATTGCGCAGCGAGAGCAGCTCTGATTCGCGCGCCCAGCGAAGGTCCACGTAAAGCGGTTCGTCCGCACACCGCCCTGCGAGCAGGCGGGGGAGCGAGTTGGTACGCGACCAGTCGAAGTCCCGGGCAACCGCATCCCAGGCAATGTCGCCTTCGGTGAGCAGCACCAACATCCGCTCGGGCGAGCGGTTCTCGATCCACCACTGCACTTCCTTGTTGCACCACACGGAAGCCGCCGACGCAGGGCTCGCCAGAAATAGAAACCAATCCGACGCCGAGAGATGCTCGACGATGCCGGCCCACAGACCTGGACTCGCGGTGAGGCTGGTCTGGTCTCGAAACACGTCGAGCGCGCGTAGCTTCAGGAGCGGCTTGGCCAGCTTCTCGACGCCGCGCTCGAGCGCCTCGGCGACCAGAGTGTCCGAGGCGTGGCTGTAAGAAATGAAGGCGTCGTGCCTAACGGCCATGGGCCTAAGGATACACGACGCGGGCCGCGCCGAGCCGGCGCAGGCCGCTGCGACTCTCGAAACCTCGCCCCCAATCAATCTCGTCAATTGCGGAAATAATCGCGCTCTTTGCGCTAGCGACGAGCGTTGCCTTAGGCGCTCTCGCCATCCAGAATCGCCTTAAAGACGGCGCCCAGGTTCAGAAATTCTTGCAGCCGTAAGGTTTGCGGATGTACCGACTGGCGTTCAGGCGGGCGACGGCTTCCCTGTCCGTCGCGGCGTCCGACGAGCTGAGAACGATCACAGGTACTTGACCGCACCGGGCACTTTGACGCAAATGCCTCAGGAGCTCGCTTCCCGGCCTCTTGGGAAGATTCAGGTCCACGATTACGAGATCCGGACACGCGATCCCAGGATGGGCTCCAGAGGTTGGTTTGCCGGAAAATGGTGAGGCTCGCGTCCTTCACCGCGTGCGCGCCGTTCATGAACCTTCGTCGTCGAATTCCGCGAGAATCTCTGTTAGCCGCCCGATGGCTAAAGCGGCGTCGGCATCGAACTGGTTGGCGTACCAAACGGCCATGATCCTCGGAACGACGCGAGTTCGGAAAGCAGGATCCGAACAGGGCAGATCCGCAAGCCCGTCGAGATCCCAGATCGTCGCCATCCACCCGCGCGCCCAAAGGTCGTCGATTTCCGGCACGGGCGGAAAGTGGCGTTGCGCGATGCGTCCGATCTCGAAGGCGATCTCGCGCCGCACGGGTGCAGTCTCTTCCCGTGCAGTCACGCTCAATAGCGCCTGCGCCCAGCATTCGTCAATCGCCGCTACAGGCTCTGCGTGGTGAAGGGCTAGGTGTCCGATTTTTTCCGCGACTTTACGGCAAGCCAGAGCGGAGTCATCGCGAGCCACGGTGCCGCGGAGCGCCTGCGCCCAGCATTCATCGATCACGACCGCGGGCGGAGCGGAACGCTGGGCGATGCGTCCGATTTCATCGGCGATGTCATGCCGCCCTGCCGCCGAATTTTCCCTATACAGGATGGACAGGAGCGCCCCGGCCCAAGCCGCATCGATCTTCATCACTGGGGGATCATACTGCCGGGCAATGCGCTCGATCTCGCCGGCGATCTCCTTCTGCAGTAGTGCCGAATCTTGTCGCTCACCGGCGAGGAAGAGCGCCAGCGCCCAGAATTCGTCGATTTTTGGCACTGGCGGAATGTGGTGTTGGGCTATGCGCCCGATCTCGCCCGCTATCTCGCGCTCTACCTGCGCCGAATCGGTTGCCTGTGCGATGTTGAAGAGCGCTTTCGCCCAGCACTCGTCAATCAATGCCACGGGCGCAGCCTGGCGCTGAGAGATGCGCTCGAGCTCTCCGGTGATTTCGCGCTGCACTGTCGTCGATTCGGAGGGAGCAATGGCGTTCGCGAGCGCCATCGCCCACCTCTCGTCTATCACCGTCACGGGTGGCACGTGGCGTTGAGCGATTCGCCCGATTTCGGCTGCAGTCTCGCGCCACAGCGGTCGCTGATCGTCGAGGGACGGGGCTTTGAAAAACGCTTCCACCCAAACCTCGTCAATCTCGGCGACGGATGGAACATGTCGTTGGGAAATATACGCGATCTCGCCCGCCGTTTTGCGCCACGCTGGCGGCGAAGCGTCTGGTGGCGTCACGTTGAAGAGCGCCCTCGCCAAAGCTCCGTCAATCCGTTCCGAGGCGATAGGTTGTCGCTGGACGATGCGCTCAATCTTGCCCACGATTTCACGCCGCTCGGCCACCGAATCCACTCGAGCGGTAGCATTCGCAAGAGCCAACGCCCACCATTCATCGATCGCGAGCACCGGCGTGAGGTAGCTTTCAGCAATGCCTTCTATCTCATTTGCGATCGCACGGGAGACCGACTCCGAATTTTCCCCGTCCATGGAGTTGAAGAGGACGTGCGCCCGCGATGTGTCGAACCGCGGCGAGCTGCCAGCGGGGTTGCGCTGGGCGAGACGCCCAATTTCGCCGGCCAGTTCGCGCTTGACGGCCAACGGTGCTCTATAAATGGCATTGGCGACCGCCTGCGCCCAAGCTGCGTCAATTAACGGCGAAGGCTCACTTTGGCGGCAGGCAATACGCCCGACTTCGCTCGCGATCTCATAAGGAATTGGCGCCGGATCTTGTTCAAACGAGATTCGGACCAGGGTCAATGCCCACGCCGTTTCCCAAAAGGCCGGATTATCGGCAGCCATCTCCCGAGCGATCTGCAAGAGTTTGGTCTTGACCCTCCGCGAAGCAGACTCCAGCCCCGCCAGGGCCAATGTCGCGATGCTCCAGGCTTCCGCGAAGCCGTACGGGAACAGGCCTTTCGCGCAAGAGGCCCACTCGGAGGCCGGATCTCCCGATGCCAGGGACAAGGGGTTACCGTCCTCAAGCAGACTCCACCGGCAAACGAACATGCGGAGAACGTCCGAAAAGGTTCGATACACGCCTCCCTGCCTCTCAATGAAACGACCTTTCCATAAACGCTCCAATGAGACCGTCCATGCTTCAGCGTCTTCAGCTTCGATTTGCCCACAGGCGCACAACACCCGAAATGCTTGCCGGTCCGCGGCGTCGATCATGCCGACAAACGGGCCGTAGGAGGCTTTGCAGATACCGTCGTAACCTGCAAATTCCGCGGGATCCTTCCCCTGCAGGAGCAAATTCACGGCGAACATGCAGATTTGGGGGTTGCCAGCAACCAGACTTTGAAGTGTTTTGGGAAAGGTGACGGAGCCCGAAAGGTTTTGGATGAGTTCGTTCCAGGAATCGCTCTTGCCGTCTATCAGTGGGAGGGCACAACTTTCCAGCCACCAGGGAATTCCATCATCTTCGATCTCGTATCGAAACACCTGCCAACTGGTAATGATCCGCTTGATTCTTGGCCGATGATCGCCTCCCATGAGTTCGTGGAGATTGAGGAATTGCCGCAGGTTCTCTCTGTTTCCCGGGCGGTAATCGTCCCAAATCAGGATGTATTGGCCGTGGGGGTCCTTGAGCCCTCTCCACGCATTCACCAAGTTCCTGTCTTTCAGATCCAGGGAATCGACAAACTCGCTTCGCCACCCCTCCTCTTTTGCAATTCCAGCGAGTTCCAGCATGAGACGGCTCTTCCCGGCGCCCGGATCCGCGAAGTAGTAAAGCACTTCTTTGTCGCCATTGAGGAACTCGCGAAATTGCTTGAGTTCCCTTTCACGGCCCGGGAAACTTGCCTTGAGCAGCCGCGCGCGGAGTTCATCGTGAAGGAGATGCCGCATTCCGGGGTCGCGGGATTGCCGCCGCCAGTAGCGTGCTGAGAACTCGTCCAGTGAGATCAATCCACTCTTTGCGCTGTCCGCGAGGAACGCCACGTCATCCCGGATCGGTGCGATGTTCGGAGCCAGTCCCGCGATAGCCTTGAGCAGTTCGGCGTTACGTTCCATCGATCTCTCGTCCATGGCGCGCAGACCATTTTCGATCCGGTCCGCGAGTGTTTTCTCGTCGACGCCGCGGACGGGAGACTTACGAACGAAGGCGAGTAACTGCGTCCAGACGTGCAGTTCAATCGCTGCGCGCGCCTTCGCGATGTTCGAACCCGGGTAGGCGTTCGCGCTCTTCATCAGTTCGCGAAATGTGTCCGACACGTGCTCGGCCAGATAGAGGGCGAGAGGCTCCTGCAATTGTTGGAAGGCAGGCCGCAGATCGTCCCAGATCCGATCCGTCTCCGGCACCGCGGCGCTGAAGAGATCTTCCAGAAACTCTCGCCATTCCTGCCGGGTGGGGAACGGCGCTGCCGTAGCGGTGAGCGGCTCTTCCAAGGCGGTTGCCAACACATCGGTCTTTGCCAGATCCGCCACAGTGGGGCCGACAGGGCTCGTAGAGCTTTCCCGGGGAGACGATTGAGCGAGGTTTTCGTAAAAGCTTTCCGACTGATCCTCGAGGAGCTTCAAGATATCCGCGGCACCGGGGAAATGGGCAAAGGCGTTTTCACGAGCGGATTCCAGGGTCTTTCGAATCGCCAGTCCGACCGCCATGGTCAGGGAATGGTTGAGAGGCAAGATGCTACTGGATGGGATTCTCTCGGCGTCCCGGCGATCTGCCGCGGACGCTGCCCTGTTTGTGTAGTAACTTCCCAACCATGACGCGCCGGCAACCACTATCGCGATGGCGGAGGACGAGGCATCGATCTGCGTTGTGCCGGCTACTGTTGATCCCGCCGCCGCGGCCACGGTCGCGCAGGCGGCGAGTCCGTGGAATCCCAGCTTTTCGGCGAATTTATTCAGGGGCCCTAACCCTGGCATTCTGCCCAATTCTATCGAAATACTTTCGCACCCGGTATGCAAATGGCCTTCCGCGGCGCCCGTGTCGCCGACGCGCTGTACATAAGAGTCCTTCGCGGAAAATCTTCGCCACGCGCCAAGGCAGAGTTGCGCTGCCGGATTATGATGAAGTCATGAAGCTAATTTGGTGCGCCGCGCTGGCCGCTGCCAGTGTGTCCGCGCAGACCTTCGGCGGAGCGGACGCGCTTGACCAGGTGATCAACCAGGCAATCGAACAGGGTCGCATGCCGGGCGCGGTGCTGGTGGTCGGGAATCAGGGCAAGGTGGTTTATCGCAAGGCGTATGGCAAGCGCGCACTGGTTCCGGTTCCCGAGGCGATGACGCTCGATACCATATTCGACTGCGCGTCGCTCACCAAGGTGGTGGCCACTACCTCTTCTTTGATGAAGCTTTTCGAAGAGGGCCGCTTCCGGCTGAATGATAAGGTCACGGACTACATCCCCGAGTTCCAGGGCGGCAAGAGCGAGATCACGCTGCGCCAGCTTTTCACGCATTTCTCGGGCCTGCAGCCCGACGTTCCGCTGACCACCCCGTGGACCGGCTACGACACTGGCATCAAGCTGGCGAACACTTTCAAAGTGGGCGGACCTCCGGCAACGAAATACGTTTACAGCGATATTAATTTCCTCCTGCTGGGCGAATTGGTCCATCGGCTCAGCGGCAAGATGCTGAACGAATACGCGCGCGAGAATATTTTCCTGCCGATTGGGATGAAGGAGAGCATGTTCCAACCGCCGGCCTCGCTGGTGCCGCGCATCGCGCCCACCGAGCGCCTGCCGGTGAAGACCGGGCCGCCCTTGCGCGGCGTGGTGCACGATCCGACGGCGCGCAATATGGGCGGAGTCGCGGGACACGCGGGCCTGTTTTCCACGGCCGACGACCTGTCGCGTTTTGCGCAGATGATGTTGAACGGCGGCGAACTGGATGGCGTGCGCCTGTTTGGGCCTTTGACCGTGGCCAAGTTTATCGAGCCGCAATCGCCGCCCGATCAGCCAATTCTCCGCGCGCTGGGCTGGGATGTGGATTCGCCGCACTCGGGCAATCGCGGCGAACTTTTTCCGATCGGCAGCTTCGGGCATACCGGGTTCACCGGCACGTCGATGTGGATCGATCCTCTGACCAAGACTTACGTAATCCTGATGGCCAACAGTGTGCATCCGGATTTGCGCCCCGCGCTGACGCCGACGCGCGGCAAGGTCGCGACCATCGTGGCGGCGAATGTGGGACTGCGCGCGCAGCGCGTCACCCTGACCGGCTACAACGATACGCGGGTTGGTCCGGCGGCGCGGCGTCAAATAGGGCGCAATGGCGTCACGCTGACGGGGCTCGACGTGCTGGAAAACATGAAGTTCCAGCCCTTCGTGGGCAAGCGGATCGGCCTGATCACCAACCACAGCGGGCTCGACCGCACGGGTAAGCGCAATATCGATTTGATGCGCGCGGCAGGCATTAAGGTGGCGGCTATCTTCTCGCCCGAGCACGGATTCCTGGGCACGGAGGACCGCCCTGGAATCAAGGACACCGAGGACTCGACGACGGGCATCCGCGTGTTCAGCCTCTATGGGGCTACCAATCGTCCGACGCCGGAAATGCTGAAAGACATCGATATCCTGGTGTTCGATATACAGGATGTCGGAGTCCGCTTCTACACCTTCGAGACTACGATGGCATTTGCGTTGGAAGCCGCGGCCAAGGCGGGGATTCCGTATTACGTGCTGGACCGGCCGAATCCAATTACCGGGTCGCGGATTGAGGGACCGATGATGGACGCGGCAAATAAAAGCTTCGTCGGCTATATGGCCGGCGAACCGGTGCGCCACGGCATGACGATGGGCGAATTGGCCAAGATGTTCAACGCGGAAAACAATATCAACGCGAATCTGACCGTGGTCCCGATGCAGGACTGGCAGCGCGGCGACTGGTTCGATTCCACCAATCTGACGTGGCAGAATCCTTCGCCCAACATGCGCAGCTTAAATGCCGCCATGTTGTATCCGGGGCTGTGCCTGATGGAATATGCCAAGGGATTTTCGGTAGGCCGCGGCACGGACTCGCCCTTCGAGCAGTTGGGTGCGGACTTCATCGGCGGGCGCGAACTGGCGCTGTATTTGAATCAACGGCAGATTCCCGGCATACGCGTGTACGCCACGAGTTTCACGCCCACCGAGTCGGTATTCAAAGGCGTGAAGGTGGAAGGCGTGCGCTTCGTGATTACCAATCGGGAATTGTTGGATGCCACGAGGCTGGGGCTGGAAGTGGCGGTGGCGATTCAGAAGCTGTATCCGGGGAAGGTCGATTTCGCAGGAGGGAAGCGGCTGATCGGCAGCGACGATGTGATCAAGCGGATTCAGGCAGCCGAAGACCCGCGAACGATCCAGACATCCTTTCAGGATGCGGTGGACGCGTTCGCGGAGCATCGTGTGCGCTATCTGTTGTACTGAGGGGTTAACCGCCGGGCGAATCGCCTTCGCCCGTTCCCGCAAGATCTTCGAGTTTGGTGCCCTTGTCATCGATCCGCTGACCGATGGTGTTTTGGATATCCATCTCGCTTTCGCGAGCCCCGATTCCGGATAGTTCCTGCTGGTGCTCTTTGCTTCTGATGACTAATCGGTCCATCGGACCTCCAGTGCTTCGAAATCATCGTGCTCTGATTTAAGTGGCAAGTCAATGCCCAAAGAATAGGGGCGAAAAAACACGGCTACTGGCGGTCGCCACTCTGATTGGGGCTGGGCAAATACCGAGGCGGATGAAAACTCGACACTCCCCCGCCTGGGGCCGTTGACAAGGCCATTCGAGTCGGCGTATATTTGCTAACATACTGATCTCATAGTGGTTTGCTCGTGGTTCTGCTCGCATGGTCTCGCTCCTGCTTTTTTCGACCCGAACGCACACTCATCGAGCCCTGTGAATTAGTGAGCGGTGGAGGCTGAATGGCCGTAGACCAAGACAACGGGCAAGTGGACCCCTCGATTCCCGAGAGTATTCCCGAGAGTTACGAGCACTTGCTCGAAGACTACAGTCATTTCGCGCCTCCGTCAGCAGACGAGGTGGTGCAGGGCACGGTGCTCGGCATCACCGCCAAAGATGTCATTATTGACTTCGGCTACAAGTCTGAAGGCATCGTTCCTCTCGAGCAATTCCTTTCTTTGAGCGGCGAAGTCACGGTCAAGCTCGGCGATGTCGTGGATGTAATGATCGACCGCAGCGAGCAGGTGGAAGGCTACGTGTTGCTCTCGCACACGAAGGCCGCGCGCCTGCGCATCTGGGACGATCTGGAGAAGGCGTCCAACGACCAACTGGTGCTGTCGGGCCGCGTGCTGGGGCGCGTGAAGGGCGGCCTGGCGGTGGACGTGGGAGTTAAGGCATTCATGCCGGGTTCGCAGGCGGACCCGCGCCCGGTGCACAATCTGGATTCGCTGATCGGGCAGGATATTCCGGTCAAGGTGATCAAGCTCAATCGGCGGCGCGGAAATGTGGTGGTGTCGCGCAAGCTGGCGGTGGAAGACGAGGTCAACTCGCGGAAATCGGTGACGCTCGAACACCTGGAGGAGGGCGCCACGGTGGTGGGCACGGTCAAGAACCTCACCGAGTACGGAGCGTTCATCGACCTGGGCGGCATCGACGGCCTGCTGCATGTCACCGATATGTCGTATGGGCGCATCACGCACCCTTCGGAGATGCTGCAAGTGGGTCAGGATGTGACGGTCAAGATCCTGAAATTCGACCGCGCCAAGGAGCGCGTTTCGCTGGGTATCAAGCAGCTGGAACCGGATCCATGGGAGACCGTGCCGGAGCGCTACCCGGTGGAGAGCCGGGTGATCGGTCGAGTGGTGAACGTTACCGATTACGGCGCCTTCGTGGAACTGGAAGGCGGCGTGGAAGGACTGATTCACATCAGCGAGATGACGTGGTCGCGTCGCATGAAACACCCTTCTAAGGTGGTGAAGGCGGGCGACCAGGTGGAAGCGGTAGTGCTCGAAGTGCATCCTAAGGATCGCCGTATTTCGCTCGGGCTGAAACAGTTGGAGCCCAACCCGTGGACGACCATCGATAGCCGGTACAGCGTGGGCAGCGTGGTGGAAGGCCGGGTGCGCAACATGACGGACTTCGGCGCCTTCATCGAGATCGAGGAAGGCATCGACGGGCTGGTGCATGTCAGCGATCTATCGTGGACCAAGCGGGTCAAGCATCCCAGCGAGATTCTGAAAAAGGGCATGATCGTGCAGGCGGTGATTCTGAATATCGATTCGTCATCGCACCGCCTGTCGTTGGGAATCAAGCAATTGCAGCCCGACGCGTGGGAGAGCTATTTCCAGAATCACCACGTTGGCGATACGGTGCACGGGCGCGTGTGCCGACTGGCCAGCTTCGGCGTGTTCGTGGAACTCGCCGAGGGTGTGGAAGGCCTCTGCCACTTCTCCGAGGTACCGGGTTTCACCGGAAGGCGCGGCGCGGAAGATCCGCCTGTGCACGTCGGCGATGAGCACGATTTCAAGATCATCAAGATGAGCGAAGCCGAGAAGAAAATCGGCCTCAGCCTTCGCGCCGTGACCGACGACGAGGAAAAAAATCGATTGGAAGACTACCAGCGTCAGGCCGCTGCCGCTACCAGTACCATCGAGGAAGTCCTCAGTCTGAAGGACCGGACCCACGAATAAGGCGCTTGCAAATCTTTTAAATTCACGAGATACTGCGATTTCATGCCAGTTTCAGTTGCCAGGAGAATGCGATGACGAAGGCCGATCTGATTGAGGAAGTCTCCCGGGTAGTCGAGATGACCAGGAAGGAGTCCGAAGTCATCGTGGAGGCGATCTTCGACAGCATCGTGAAGTCTCTGCGGGCCGGCGACAAGATCGAGATTCGCGGATTCGGCAGTTTCCGTACGCGTCAGCGCCAGCCACGAATCGGTCGCAATCCCAAGACCGGCGCTCGCGTGGAAGTACCCGCCAAGAAGATTCCGTACTTCAAGCCGAGTAAAGAGTTGAAGGACGTAGTGAACAATTCGGCCACCCCCGTCCCTGCTCCCGCCCTGGCGCCGGTTGCGCCCGAGCAGGTTCCTAACCCGTAAAGTGGATTATCTCTGGACTCCCTGGCGTTACATCTATGTGACTGAAGGAGAACGGCCTGCCGGGTGCGTTTTCTGTAACGCCGCGAGCTCGACGAAGGATCGGGAAAACCTGATTGTCCACCGCGCGGAGCACAACTTCGTCATTCTAAATCGATTCCCGTACACCAATGGACACGTGATGATTGTGCCTCTGGCGCATGTTTCGTCACTTGCCGAATTGACGGAGGAAGCGCTGCTCGAAATGATGCGCCTGGCGCGCGAAGCCGAACGGCATTTGCGCGCGCTCTATCGTCCCGACGGGCTGAATATCGGGCTGAATCTAGGGCGTAGCGCCGGGGCGGGAATCGCCGATCACTTACATATGCACGTGCTGCCTCGGTGGGCGGGGGATACGAATTTCATGACGGTGACGGGGGAGACGCGGGTGTTGCCGGAAGATTTGCCGGCGACTTGGGAGAAGTTGTCGGGCGTGGATTGGAAGGCGTAAAAAGCACCGCTCCCTCACGGTCGCGGCTCTGATCCGTGTGCATCTGCCGGCCGCAAACAAGAAGTTGAATTGGCCACGGATGAACACGGATACACTGATCAGTGCGTCATCGCGTAGACTAAGTAATTTAGTCCGTAGTGGTAGGCCAGGGTGGTCATAGCTTCGGGGTAGTCCGGCGAATCGGCATACTCCCAGGCATCGCCGACATCCGTGTTGTAGTTGACCGCTACCACCATGCGATTGTGTGCGTCGTGGATGGCCCTCCAGGCCGGGGCCGTGCCCTCGGGTTGCTGCACGGTCACTCCGCCTCCGGCACTGCGCCGCAGATGGCGGGTGCCGGGAATCCAGGTGAGGTCCTTCTCCTCGATATCGTAGATGAGGTGCATGACGGAATCGGCATGCGCGAGATCGACGATGGGGTGATTGGGCAGCACGCGATCCATCGTGGAGCGGAAGATTTCCCATTGCTCAGGCCCCCAGAAATCGTCCACCACCAGATAGCCTCCGCGCTGCAGATATTCGCCTAAGCGCTCGGCCTCTTCGCGGCTCAGGTTCCAGTAGCCGGCCTGCGTGGCATATATCCAGGGATAATCGAAGAGCTTGGGATCGGTGAGCGAGAGGTGACGCGGCGCTCCAGTTTCCACGCGCGTCAGGCGGCGCACGCCCATGGAGAAGTGCTCGTCGGCGTCGGGCCAGTCGACCATCCACCAGCCGTTGCCGGTGGCGCCGCGAGAGGCGAAGCCGAAGCCCCGGCTGTACTGCGGCAGGTCGCGATATTCGGCGCGTATGAAGTGGAATTCACCGGCCGCAGGAAACTCTGGGGGTGGGCCTTCGCTATGGCGTATGCCGCCGCCGAAACGCTGCGCCAAGGCGGCCAGCGCGAACAGGGACAGCGATGCGGCGAACAGCCCCGGGCGCACCCTCATAGTGTGCTCTCATTGTAGCGTTACCCGGGGCCGGGAATTCTACCAGGAAGAGGGCGGGTCGCTTGCCGGGAACGAATCTTCCGACGAGATATCGACCATGTCGCGGACGTATTTTTCGGGGGCGGAGGGAGCCGCAATCGCCCATGCCAGCATCGTAGAGCCAGCGACTCCGCAGCCCGCATCCCACATATTATTCCGCCGCGTGCCGGCCGCCACCAGGGCGGCGCCAAGCGTGGCCCACAACAGTCTGGATGCATGATTCAATGGCAATCGGAACATAGTACTCTCCTGTGGCAGATTCAAGATTTCGCTCGGAGGAATACTTACACGCCCCTGGCCACTGTACGTTTCAGTGCCTGGTGACTTATTAAGTCCTTAAGTAAGATCCAGGCCGTCGATGGTGCCGGTGGAGTCGCCGAAATGCTCGGTGTGGACACCCATGCGGTCCATCATTCCCAGGAAAAGATTGCACATCGGGGTTTCCCTGCGGTAGACGACGCGGCGCCCGGTCTTGATGGTCTTCCCCGCCCTGCCGACGATCAGCGTGGGCAGATCTTCGTGCTGATGGCGATTGCCGTCCGAGAGGCCGGCGCCGTACACGATCATCGAATTGTCGAGGAGCGAGCCATCGCCTTCCTTAGTGGCCTTCATCTTCTCCATCCAGCCGGCGAACTGCTTCATGTGATAACAGTTGATCTGCGCCACCTTTTCCATCAGGTCTTCCTGATTGCGGTGGTGGGTGAGCGGATGGTGGCCGTCGGGAATACCGATCTCGCGATAGGCGCGCGAGGTGCCCTCGTGCGTCACCAGGAACGTCATGACGCGCGTCAGGTCGGCCTGGAACGCGATGGTCATCATGTCGGTCATGAGCTTGAAATGCTCGGCGAAATCCGCGGGGACGCCGTAGGGCTTCGGCATGTGCGGATCGATCTGCGCGTTGTCCGACTCGGCGCGCAGTAACTGACGCTCGACTTCGCGAATGGATGACAGGTACTCGTCCAGTTTGCGGCGGTCGGTGGGCCCGAGCGAGGTTTCGAGTTTCTTGGTGTCCTCGGTGACGAAATCGAGGATGCTGCGGCGATACTTGGCCTGGCGCACGCGCGCTTCGGGAGTCAGCACCTCACCATTGCCGAACAAGCGCTCGAAGAGGGCTCGGGGGTCCAGGATGGGGGGCAGGGGCTGGGTCTCGCTGCGCCACGCCAGATTGTTGGTGTAGGCGCAGGAATAGCCCGAATCGCAATCGCCCGACTGGCGCGCGTCCTCAAGGCCGACTTCCAGCGACGCGAAGCGCGTCTGGCTGCCGATTTTGTTGGCGACGATCTGGTCCATCGACACGCCCGCCTTGATATCGACGGTGGTCTTTTTGACTTGAATTCCGGTGAGGTAACTGCGTTACCGCGGGCAGTTAGCTCCTACTCAGCGAT
>JBDTPR010000048.1:0-17534 GCA_039932635.1 Candidatus Solibacter sp. | reverse complement strand
TGTTTACAGGGATTCCGGCGGGTTACCAACCCGCCGCAGGTTGCCAACCTGCCCCACAGCGCGGCCCCACGGGTTACGCCGGGAACAGACTAGACATGAACGCCTGCCAGGCGGACTCGTCGCGCGCCACTGTGGCGGGGGCGGTGTCGCCGTAAAGGTAGAAGCTCACGCTAACGAATTCTTTGTCGCCGGCGGGACAGACGTTAAGCAGCACTGCGCCCGGACCGGGCGTCTCGGTGCGCAGGAGCAGGTGCGGATGCGTGCCTCCCACGCTGGTCTCGACGATACCGCCCAAGGGCGGCAGTCCCGCGCCCGCGCTGCGCCGGTCGCCTGGCGTCGCCCCGAGGAGATTGAGACCGCCGGCAAGTTTCTCCCAGGCGCCCCCGTTAGCAGCCGGCATCGCGAGCAGTTGCATGTACGAACTCGGCTGACCGGCGAAATGCGCCAGATAGAGCCGCAGAATGAGGAAGAACGAGGGCCATCCGGATTCGGTGCCTTCGAGTTGATTGTCCCACTCGTCCGTCTCCGCGAACAGACTGTGCACCACGCGCACCACGCACGTGCCGCCATCGCGTGCTTCCACCACCCATTCGGTGGCGATCATAGCGCTGTCGCCCCACGCACTTTGGGCCGCGAAACTATGCGGAGCGTCCCATTTCGTGATGGCGGCGGCGGAATCCATGCCTCCCCCGAAGTGCGATGTGACCGTGCCGCCGACGCGGCCATCGATCTCGCTGGGCACAAACCAGGCGCCTACTCCGGGTCCGGTGGCGATGGCCTGCCACACTTGCTCCGGCGTGCCCGGGACCTCCACTTCCACCTGTACGGAACGGCGTCCGTTCGCTTCTTTCTTTACGCTCATGCTGTAGTCTCCTTGTTTTTTTGGGGTAACGGGTGCGCCACCAGAACCAGGCGGTGCGAGCGTCCGCCGGGGGCGGAAGCGTCATGATAGCGCGCCACCAGTTGGGCAATCGCGGCTGTGAGTTCGGTGCTGAATTGGGCGCGCTCGGCGGCCGAGCGGAAGCGGATCTCGGTATCCACGGAAAGCGTCGCGAGGCGCTTGCCGGTCTCGCGCGCCTTGATGGCCAATTCGCTGACTTCACGGACGACGCGGGCCGCCAGCGCGATCAGGTACCCGGCCGACAATCGATCGCGGCTGCGTCCGGGGTCGGACGCCGCGGGGCCCATGGCGGCCGGCGAGACCACGTACGAAGAAGCGGTGGCCTGGACCAGACGCTCTGTGATGCCGCCCCACTTGCGCTCGCTGGTGGGGCGCACCAGTTGGTGGCTCTCCAGAGCACGCAGATGGTAGTTCACTTTTTGGCGCGGAATGGAAAGCCGCGCGGCCAGGGTGGCGGCCGACGCGGGCTCCGACAATTCGGCCAGAAGTCGCGCACGAACCGGGTCGAGCGCAGCCACCGCCGCATGCGGAGATTGTATGACTTCGACGTCCAGCACCAGATCATTAGATCATTGACAAATTAATTTGTCAAGACTTCTCGGCGAGCCCCCCATGGGACTCTACCAGGAGTTAAAGTGTGGGCAGAACCATGAAACGCCTGATCCTTCTTTCGCTGGTCTCCCTCTTCGCCGTGGCAGGAAACGCCGCGGACCGCAAAGTCCTGGTCTACACCCGGAATTTCACGCCCGATGGCAAAGGCTACGTGCACGACAACATTGCATCCAGCATTGCCGCCATACGCAAGATGGGCGCAGAGGCCGGCTTCGCGGTGGATGCGTCCGACGATCCCACGGTGATGAACTCCGAAAACCTCAACCAGTATCAGGCGCTGATCTTCTCCAACAGCAACAACCAGGCGTTCGCAACGCAGGCGCAGCGCGACGCGTTTCAGAAATACATCGAGGCAGGCGGCGGCTTCGTGGGCATACACTCGGCCACGGGATCGGAGCGCGACTGGCCGTTCTTCTGGCGTGTGGCAGGCGGCAAATTCGTGCGCCATCCGGCATTTCAGAAGTTCACCGTTCGCGTGAAGGACGCGGGCAACCCCGCCACCAAAGCGATGCCGTCCACCTTCGAATGGGAGGACGAGTGTTACTTCACCGAATATCTGAATCCCAACATCCATCCGCTGCTGGTCACCGACCCGGCCAAATTGAAAGACCCCGACCGGGCCAAATATCCCTGGGAACTCACCGGCGATGCCATGCCGCTCGCCTGGACGCTGCGCGTCGGCACGTCGCGCACGTTCTACACTTCGCTTGGCCACAAGAAGGAAGCGTATAGCGACCCGATACTTTACCGCCACATTCTGGGCGGAATCCTATGGGTCCTGGAAGGGGACAAGAAATGACGATTTCACGCAGAGCCTTTGTGGGCGCCGCTTCATTCACCATTCTTCCGGCCACGGTGTTCGGACAGAATGCTCCCAGCAAGACGATTCGCATCGCGCAGATCGGCTGTGGACGAATCGCGCGCGGCTCGGAGTTCGCCGGGCTATTGAAGCACCACGCCGAGGCGCGCTTCGTCGCCGTGTGCGACCTCGACTCGGTACGCGTGGCCGACGCCAAGCAATTCATCGAAGGCTACTACGAACGCACATTGGGCGCGGGCAAGTACGACAAGGTCGCGACCTTCGCGAATTACAAGGATCTGCTCGCCGATAAGAGCATCGACGCGGTCTGCATCAGCACGCCCGACCACTGGCACGCGCAGCCCGCCATGGAAGCGGCGCTCGCGGGCAAGGACATCTACTTGCAGAAGCCTGCGTCGCTCACCATTGCCGAGGGCCGGCAGATGGCCGACGTACTCAAGCGCACCGGCCGCATCTTGCAGTTGGGCAGCCAGCAGCGCTCCGACGTGCAATTCCGACTGGCCTGCGAGCTGATCCGCAACGGGCGCCTGGGCAAGATCAAAGAAATCTACATCGGGCTGCCGGAAGATCCCGCGGGTCCCGAGGAGCCCGAGATGCCGGTGCCGGCGAATCTGAATTACGACATGTGGCTGGGCTCGACGCCACGCGCGTACTACACCGAGAATCGCGTACATCCGCAGACTCCCGATCCGCGCAAGCGTTACGATCGGCCCGGCTGGCTACGCTGCGAACAGTTCGGCGCGGGCATGATTACGGGCTGGGGCGCGCACCACATCGATATCGCGCACTGGGCGATGAATACGGAATTGAGCGGACCCATCGAGATCTCGGCGACGGCGGAGTTCCCCAAGAAGGGCTTGTGGGATGTGCACGGTCCGTACCATGTGCGCCAGAAGTACGAGAACGGCGCCACGGTATATATGAGCGAGAAGTATCCCACCGGGCTGCGCTTCATCGGCGAGAGCGGGTGGATCTGGGTGACGCGCGGCAACCCCGCCAGCCGCGAAGCCATCGACGCCAGCGACCGGCGCATTCTCACGGAGGGCATCAAGGACGGCGAATTGCATCTGCACAAGAGTCCGCAGAACGATCACCATCTGGATTGGCTGACCAGCATACGTACGCGACAGGAGCCGGCGGCTCCGGCGGAAGTCGGGCACCGCTCGTGCACCGCGTGTCTGCTGGCGCACGCTTCCATGCGGCTGGGGCGGGCCTTGAAGTGGGATCCGGCCAACGAGCGCTTCCTAGGAGACGACGAGGCGAATAAGATGTTGTCGCGTCCGCAACGCGCGCCCTACGGGACAACCAGACTGGCCTAAGGCTCCGCCTTCTCTTGTGGGGCGGGCCCGCGGGCGATTGTTAGCGGTGCTGCGATGTAGAACATCACGCGGA
Source organism: Candidatus Solibacter sp. (assembly GCA_039932635.1). GTDB lineage: Bacteria > Acidobacteriota > Terriglobia > Bryobacterales > Bryobacteraceae > Solibacter. Next base: position 13,809 of record JBDTPR010000048.1, on the reverse strand, counting down.
AGCAGTGTAAAGTACCAGAGTGATACAAACCCCTGAGCGTTGTTTGTGAAGGCGCTTTTTCTCAGCCTGCCGCTGCACGGGCACACCAATCCGGCCCTGCCGCTGATGCGCGAATTGACGCGCGGCGGCGATGAGGTGGTGTGCTTCTCCAACCCCTTGTTTGCGGAAAAACTTGCGCAGGCGGGCGCCGTTTATCGTCCTTACCGTCATGCCGGGCTGGCCGAAATGAATCGACTTCCGGAGCGCATGGAGGAACTCACCGTGCTCCTCATGCAAGCTACGGGCGAAACTCTGCGCACGCAGCTCGAGGAGTGGCGCGCCTTACGCCCCGACTATCTGCTCGCCGATTCCGTAGCGCCCTGGGGACACTGGGCAGGCAAACTGCTGCAGGTTCCGCTGGTGACGTCTGTGCCTACGCTGGCCATCAACCGGCGCGTGATGTCCTACGGTCTGGCGCGCGGAATGCGGCCGAAGAGCGCCGCCAGCTTCATCGCCAAGTTGAAAAACTTCGTCAAGGCGTCCGGCATCCGGAGTCAGATCAAGCGCGAGTTTAAGGTGGACGGCCCCGGCGTAATCGCCTCGATAGCGGGCTGCTCCGGCCTGAATATCGTCTACACGTCGCGCTACTTCCAGCCCTGCGAGGAGAGCTTCGACGCGACCTTCCATTTTGTTGGGCCCTCGGTGGCCGCTCGCGCCGAGACCGTGGACTTCCCGTGGGATCGCGTCCAGTCCGGGCGCGTGGTCTACATCTCGATGGGTACGCTATTTAATGAGAACGCAAACTTCTACCGCGCCTGCTTTGAAGCATGGCGCGGCGAGAACTGCCAGGTGATTCTGTCCACCGGCGCCAATGTAGCGCTTGACGACCTCGGCCCGCCGCCGGAGAATTTCATCGTCCGGCCGTATGTGCCGCAGCTCGAGGTGCTGGCGCGCGCCGGCGCCTTCGTCAGCCACGGCGGCATGAACTCCGTCAACGAAAGCCTGATGCATGGCGTACCGTTGCTGGTGATCCCGCAGATGGGCGAGCAGTATATAAACGGCAGGCGCGTGGAAGAGTTGAAAGCCGGGCTCCTGCTTTCGAACGCCGAGGCCGGCGCGGCGCGGCTGCGTCACTCGGTGCGCCGCCTGCTCGATGAGCCGCAATTCCGCGAGGGTGCGGCCGCCGTTCGGCAGAGCTACCTCGATGCCGGCGGCGTGGCGCGCGCGGCGCAGTTAATCCGCGCCTTCACCCGGCGAGCATAGCCTTCCAGGCATCTTCGTCGAGGCCGACGCTGATCACCTTGCCGCCGCGAATCAAGGGTAGCTTCAGCAGCTTGGGATCCTTCTCGATGCGCGCCAGCAACTCGGGGTCGGAGAGCCGGTAGTATTTCAGGCCGGCATCCACGAACGCCTTACCCTCGGAATCGAGCAGCCCCGCGAGCGTGAAGCGTTCGATGAAGCGGCGGATCTCTCCGGCCGACATTGGCTTCTGCTTCAGGTCAACCATGTGTATGGCGACGCGCCGCTCTTTGAAGAATCGCTCGGCGGCACGAGTCTCCTGCGAGTTTTTGACGCCGAAGATCTGCACGCTGACCGGCTTGGTCACGTTAGCCACTAGCGTCCCACGTCGCTGCCCAATACGATGCGATCGCCATCCACCAGAATCGGCCGCTTGATCAAATTGGGAGTCTCCGACATCAGTTGCAACGCGTCGGCGCGCGTGGGCGGCGAATTCTTCATGTCTCGTTCGCGATAGAGCTCGTTGCGGGAGTTGAGAAATTCACGATAGTCACGCTTGCCGATCAGTTGGTCGAGTGCCTCGACCGAGAGTCCTTTATTGAGATCGATCTCCTCAAACTGGACGCCTTTTTCGCGAAGTGAACTCTTCGCGTTGCGGCAGGTGGTTCAACTGGGTTTCAGATAGAGTTTCATGTGGGCTACAGCCATTTTAGATCGGCCGAGCGCTCGCCTGTGAGATGCAGGAAGAGCGGCTCCAGCGCATCGAATTGCTGACCGTTACATTCCACCGTGCCGTCGTTGGCGAGCGCGCGTATGTCGCCCTGCCACACGAGTTTCCCGGGGCGCGTGACGATGGCGACTTCCTGGCAAACGCGTTCCACCGTCTCCAGCACGTGGCTGGTGATGAAGACGGTGCGTCCCTGTTCGGTGAAGCGCCGCAGCCACTGCTTCATCAGCGAGACGCCGGCCGGATCGATGGATTCGAACGGCTCATCGAGGAACAGCACCTCGGGCGAATGAATCACCGAGGCGGCGAACGCCACGCGCTTGCGCATGCCGGTGGAATATTCGCTGAGCGTCTTCGACGTGTCGGTGAGCTCCAGCGCATCCAGCAGTTCACGCACGCGCTGGCGCGTGGTGGTCTCGTCGAGGCCGAACATCCGTGCGACAAAGGCCAGGAACTCGTGCGCGTACAGCGGCTCGAAAAGGCCGAGCGTTTCGGGCATCACGCCGATGCGGCGTTTGATCCCGGCGCTGTCGGGCGTCATGCGCTCGCCCAGCAGTTCGATCTCGCCCGAGGTGACATCGAGCAATCCCGTCATGCAGCCGATGGTGGTGCTTTTGCCCGACCCGTTGGGCCCGAGGAAACCAAACATCGTGCCCGCGGGCACGCGCAGCGAGAGGTTCTCGACGGCCAGTTTCGCGCCGTACTTTTTCACCAGATTCTTGATGCAGATGGCGTCCATGGGTCAGTCTCTTCCTTCCACTACGGCGAGCAACCGCTCGCGGCGGCTCACGAAAATCGGCCCTGCAAGCTGCAGCGTGGTCCGGTAGAACGCGACGGCGAGCACGGGCAGCGCGAGATACATCCACCAGGATTGGGGCGACACCAGCGCGGGCTGAAACTTGTAAAGCACGCGCGGAATGAACATGGCGAACATCATGCCGCCAATCAGAACGATGTTGCCGCCCAGCGACAGGTCGTTGCCGAAATTGCTGTTGTAGTTTCCCTTGCGCGGGTTGTAAAGCGTCACCCAGATCCCGAGCCCGTTGAGGACGAACAACCCTGTGAGCCCCGTGCAGAGCAGCATCACAGGCATGCGCCAGTCGAAGCGGTACGGCACCGCGAGAGTCCAGGCGATCAACGCCAGCGGCAGCAGCGAACCGCCGATGGTGACGGCAGCATAACTGGCGGCGCGCAGCGTGGCGGCGGGCTCGAGCGGCAGCAAAAAATAGCGGCGGAAGGCCCCGCCCACGTAGCCAAATTGATTCACCGAAATGCGCGAGGTACCGAGGAACGTCACCATTGGAAAGGTGCCGAGGCCGGAGACCAGCAGGCTGTACGGCCCCATGCGCTGGCCCATTTGATAAGTGAGAAAGCCGAGCAGTGGAAAGGAAAGCAGGTACATGACGCGAGTGCGTGGATTGCGTCCATAGAAGCGCAGCCAGTGGCCCACCAGCGGACCCATGCGCGTGCCGAACAGCGCACCCACCCGGTCGAACGGACTCTCCCAGGAGATGGTCGCCGATTCGGTGACCTGTGCGCGCGGCGGATGCTGCTCCATCCAGGTGAGCGCGAGGGCGAGCCCGGCAATCCAGATCAGGATCACGCCGACCCCGGCCAGTCCCGCGATACCGGGGTGGAGCATGGCGGCCGCCGCGCCGAAGGGCGGCGTGTATTGCAGGCGATGCACCACGGCGGCGACCAACGCGGGGCGTTTGCTCAACAGCGGGATCGCAATCGACGGCAGGAAGGCCAGTGCCATGAACCCCGGCAGCAGGATCGCTCCGCCGCCTTTGCGCTGCATCAACTGATCGATGAAAATGCCGACTAAGCGGGCCGCCAGGTAGTTGGCAACGAAGAGCAGCAGCACGGCCACCAATCCGAACCAGAAAATGCCGGCTCCCAGCACATAGAGCCCAACTGCGAGGCCGAGTTCGAGTGCCAACAGGAGGAACCAGAAGGGGTCGAGAATGCCTGTGAGGTGGCGCGCCAGGCGGCGATCCTGCGCGGTCAGCGGATAGCGGCGCAACTCGGCGTCGGCGAAAACGGCTCCCATGCCGAAGCCCAGAATGTTGGCCGCGAACACGCCTTCGACAAAAAGCGCGGTGAGCACTCCCTGCGCGATCTTCTCGGCCTTGCCGGTGCGGACGGCGAGCATGGCGGCGCCGAAACCGCCGCTGGCAAGCAGGGCGATCACCAGCACCAGCAGCAAATAGCCGGCCAGGAAAAGTGCGATACGGCCATTGCGCGAACGCGTCTTGGCCCAGAGTAATTTGTAGCGCAGACCGACAAGCTGGCCGATCAGTGCGGTATTCATAAGCGGTCGGACTCCGTTGGTTCCTGCATGGTAGCAAGTACCTGTTCGAGGCGCTCAATCAAGGGGCGGCATTCGTGGTCGAAGCGCTTGCCGCGCAGCCATCGGCCGAACGCGAAAGCGGCGAACGTCATCACCATAAGCAAGGCGATAAACAGCAGATTCCCAGGGTACGTCATCTTCGACCAGCGGCCTGCCAGCATGATGGCGCAGCCCGCCCAGAACCCTGTGAGCGCGATGCGGAAGTCGCGACCGTGGAAGGGGCTGCGCTGCGCGTGCAGCCGGGCCATCGCGGCTCGGACGAACTGTACGGAGGGCGCGGTGAAGTCCATTCGGGCGATCGCGCGCTGATTACGCCAATCGCCCAGCATGAAGTAAAGCGCGCTGAAATCCATCACGCAGGCGCCGAATAAGGTGACCGGACGGTGCCGGAACACCGAGACCAGAAAGCACAGTTGGATGGCAATCACCGCGAACTTCAACACGCCGATCCAATCGTTGCGCCGACCGTACCGGCCGAAAGCGTGGGTAAGTTCGGCGGCGTCTCGGCGAGTGAAGCCGCGCTCGGGCTGCTGCTGCCAGAGTTGCTGTAGTTCTTCAAACCGGGCCATGGCATTCCTCGGTCATGCGGTGTTCGATTGCCTGCTTGATGCGCGACACCTTGACTCCCACGTAGTTGACGGTGAGTCCGGTGACCTCGGCAATCTCCTTGTAGCTGAGGCCTTCGAGCAGGAGGGTGATGACCAGGCGGTCCTGGTCGGGAAGCACGGCGATGGCGCGGCGCAATGCGGCGAGGCGCTCGCGGTCTTCCAGATTCTGATGGGTATTGACGGCGGGATCCGGGAGTTCGGGCAGGATTTCGGTGGGACGCCATTTACGGCGATAGAGCAGCGCGGTGTTGACGGCGATTCGATAGAGCCACGTGGAGGCCTGCGCCTCGCCGCGGAATTTCGGCAGGGCATTCCAGACGTTGCTCATGATCTCCTGAAAGAGATCTTCCACTTCTGCCGGTGAGTTGAGGTAAGCGAAGCAAAGCCGCTCCAGAGGCGCCTTGTGCCTCTGGAACAACTCGTCGAATAGCCCCTCGCGTTCGCCCTGAGTCATCGCTACAACCTATTAGATACAGGTCGAGGCGATTTCTTACAAGGCGCGCGCAAATTTTCCTGGTGGGGCAGGATGGCATCCTGCAGCCGAGCGCAGCTCGCCCTTTGCCGCCCCTACGCCGCGGCCTCCGCCGCATTGAATTTGACGCTGACCAGGCGGCTCACGCCGGGCTCCTGCATCGTGACGCCGTACAGCGCTTGCGCCGATTCCATGGTGCGCTTGGAGTGCGTGATTACCACGAACTGCGTGTTGATCGACATCTCGCTGATCAGGCGATTGAGTCGCCCGATGTTGGCTTCGTCGAGCGGCGCATCCACCTCGTCCATCACGCAGAACGGGCTGGGCTGGTAGCGGAAGATGGCCATGAGCAGCGCCACCGCGGCCAGCGCCTTCTCGCCGCCGGATAGCAGCAGGACGTTCTGCAGCCGCTTGCCGGGGGGCGAGCACACGATATCGATGCCGCTTTCAGACATGTTCTCGGGATCGGTGAGGCGCATTTCACCCGTGCCGCCGCCGAAGAGCGTCTGGAAGCCGACGCGGAAGTTCGCGTTGATCGCCTCGAAGGCCTCGCCGAATTTCTGACGCGACACTAGATCGATTTCCTGAATCGCCTTCTCCGTATCGCGGATGGAATCGATCAGGTCCTGACGCTGCGCGCTCAGGAATTCCTGCCGCTGCGAGGCTTCGGTGTATTCCTCCATCGCGGCGGCGTTGACCGCGCCCAAGCCTTCGATGCGGGCACGCACCTCATTAGCCGACTGTTCGGCTTCGGCGATGGCGTCGGCATCCGGGATGGGCTCTTCCGAATTGGAAAGTTCCATCACCGGGCAGGCCAGTTCCTTGCGGCTGGTCTCGTCCAGATACTTGAGTTCCGCCTGCTTGCGGACCAGATCGATTTCGATCTGCGAGCGCTTCTCCTGCGTCTCCTGCGCCGCGGCGCGCAGTCCCTTCAAGTCCTCTTCGTTGGCGCGCAGCGCCTCGCGCATGGCCGCATCCTGCGTGGCCATCTCGTTCACCTGGACTTCGAGCGCGGTGATCTGTCCGGCCAGTTGCGCCGACTTTTGATCGAGTTCGATGTTGTCCGCCAGCAGACGCGCGCGCAGTTCCCCAAGTCGCGAGATCTCCGGCGCTATAACGCTACGCCGATTGGTGGTCTCGCGGAATTGCTGCTCCAGGCGTCCCATGGCGGAGCGTTCGCCGCGATAACGTTCTTCCAGCGCGGCGAGTTCGGCGCGAATCACCGCGTGCTCTTCCACGATGGTGGCCGCCTGACCTTCCAACTTCTCTAGTTCGCCGCGCTGTGCTTCCAGCGCCTGCTCGCTCTCCGCGCGGAGCCGTTCCTTCTCGGCCACGGCGGTACGATTGCGCTCCCGCTGATCGGCCGATTTCTCGGCGTCACGGCGCAACCGCTCCAGTTCCAATCGCGCCACGCTGACGCGCGAATTGGTACGCGCCAGATCGTCGCCGAGCTTACGCATTTCGTGATCCAGCGCCACGCGATCTTTCTCACGAGCTTGCTGCAACGCGCGCAGCCGTTCCAATTCGGCCTCGAAGCCGATGATCTCCTGCGTCACGCCATCCAGGCGCGCCAGCATCTCGTCGAGCGCGCCCTGACGCGACTTCAGCTTCACCGTCAGTTCGCGAACTTCGCGCTTCATCGCCAGCGGACCAGCGCCGCTCTTCTTACCGCCAGTCACCGTCTGCCCGTGATAGCAGGCGCCGTCGCTGAGGATGAAGTAGAGGTGCGGATAGCTCACCGCCAGGCGCTGCGCGGCGGCGCGATCTTCCGCCATAAAGCACATCGAAACGCGCGGCATCAAATCGATGGCGCGATCTTTGAACCCGTTGGTGAGGCGCAGCGAATCGCTGAGGCGCGCCGTGATCCCGGTCTCCGGCCCGATGGCGGGCTCAGGCAGGCGGCCGTAGCTGTGGCCGTTGGGTTCGGGATGAACGAGGAAGGTGGCGCGTCCATCGAGTTCGGTGCGGATGAAATCCAGACCGCGCTCGGCCTGCTGCCAGTCCTGCACTACCACGTATTCGAGTTCCTCGTGGAGGAATTCTTCCGCCGGCTTTTCAAATTGCGGATCCACTTCCACGTAGTCGGCCAGCACGCCGAGCGGCTTCAGATCCTCGGCCTTGCCCTTTTCCAGCGAGGCGAAAAGACGCTTGACGCTTTCCGTCGTGTAGCTGCGGTGCGCCAGCACCTGCTCGAGCGACTCCTTGCGCGCTCGAACCTGACTGACCTCGGTCTTGACGCCATCGATTTCGCGGCGCAGTTCGCCGGCCAGTTGGCGGCGGTCGGACAGGTCCGTCTCGGTGCGCTTGCGCTCGCCGGTGACGGTTTCCAGTTCCATCTGACGCCGCGTCACAGTCTCGGAGAGTTGCTTGCGCGCGATATCGATGCGCTCGATCTCGGCGGCGGCAACCTGCTCTTCGCGCGTGGCGCGCGCACTCTCGCGGTCGATTCCGGCGAGGTATTCGTCGATCTGCGCGAGTTGATTCTTGAGGGTGGCGGCTTCTCCCAGCAGGCGTAGGATCACCTGACGGCCAGCCTCGATCGCGCGCTCACGCTCGCGAACTTTGAGCTGCAAGCCCTCGCGCTGCTGATTGATCTCCGTCATGCGCTCGCGCGCTTGCGCGATCTGCGCTTCCAGGGCTTCGACGTTCTTCTTGTGCCCGCCGATCTCTTCGTCCAGCGCGTCCAGCCGCACGCCCAGATCCTGCGTCTCTTTCTCGTTGTGGGCGATGCGCTGCTCGATGGAACCGCTTTCCTTCACCTGGGCTTCCAGGCGGCCGCGCGTGCGCTCGGCATCCACCTGCCGCTCGGCCAGTTGTTTGCGCGCCTCGGTGAGCATGTACTCGACTTCGTAGCAGGCCACCTGCTGGGTTTCGTGAGCCTTTTCCCGCTCGGCCACCTGTTCGCCGAGCGCTTTCAGGTCGATGGCGGCGGCGTTGAGATCGGCGGAGGTCTTGTTGGCGTCGGCTTCCAACAGACGGTACTTGCCGCCGAGGACGACGCGCAGACGGGTGTCCAACTCGATCTTGAGTTCGCCGTACCGCTTGGCCTTGGCGGCCTGGCGCTTGAGCGAATTCACCTGGCGATTGACTTCTTCCAGAATGTCGTAGACACGCGCCAGATTCTGCTTGGCGCCTTCCAATTTGGCTTCCGCCAGCCGCTTCTTGGTCTTGAAGCGCGTGATGCCGGCGGCCTCTTCGATCACGTTGCGGCGATCCTGCGGCTTGGAGCTGAGGATCTGGCCGATGCGGCCCTGTTCGATGATGGCGTAGCTTTCCGGCCCGAGTCCGGTGCCCATGAAAATGTCCTGAATGTCGCGCAGGCGCGCGGCGCGGCCATCAATCAGGTATTCGCTTTCGCCCGAGCGGTACAGGCGGCGCGTGATGGTGACTTCGGCGGCCTTGGGCGCGTGACCTTCGACGGGCTGCAGCTTGTGGGCCGCGTTCTCGTCATAGACGTCGGGATCCACCAGCGTCATGGTGACGTAGGCCATGCCGAGCGGCTTGCGGTCGCGCGTGCCGGCGAAGATCACGTCTTCCATGCGGGCGCCGCGCAGGCTCTTGGCGCTCTGCTCCCCCAGCACCCAGCTGATGGCGTCACTGATGTTGCTTTTGCCGCACCCGTTGGGGCCGACAATAGCCGCCACGCCTTCCCCGTTGAAGCGAAGCTCGGTGCGATCGCAGAAGCTCTTAAATCCCTGTAGTTCGATGCGTTTCAGTTTCAGCAAAGCAATGACCTCGCTTGGCTCGGGGGAGAGTTGTAACTATACTAAACGCGCCCGGCGTAAAAGTAAAGGACCCCGTCCCCAATACACAGTACCCTTGACGGCGGCACCACAATATCTAGTGTCGCATATCCATAAATCTTCAGTGGACCGGGTTCGTTTCGTCACTTCCCTGCCCCACTGGGCCACTTGGGACTGCGTTTCTCCCGGAAGGCGCGGATGCCTTCGCGGAAATCGGCCCCGGAGAATACTTGATCGCGAGCCTCACGGGCCACGACGCCCGCCGCCTGCCAGTCGAGCCCCCTCGCTTTATGGACGAATTCCATCCCCTTTTCGACGGCGAAGGGGCTGGCTTCGGCAATCGCGCGGGCGATTTCATACGCCCGGGCGGAAGCATCCTCCGCGATCTCGTGGACCAAGGCGTACCCACATGCCTCGGCGGCGGGGAAAATGCGCCCGGTGAGCGAGAGTTCCAGGGTGCGCCGCTCGCCGAGAGCGGCCTCCACGGCGCGATATACCAGGAAGGGCCAGAGTCCGAGACGGATCTCGGTAAGGCCAAATGTAGCGCCGGGGGCGGCCACCACGATGTGGCAGTTGGCGACCAGTCCCGTGCCGCCGCCGAGCGCGGCGCCGTGGACTCCGGCGATCAGCGGTTTGGTCAGGCGCGCGCCTGCCGTGAATAGGCGCTCGTGGAGGGCGCTGATTTCGTCGGGATCGCCGCCCTGCTGGATTTCGGCGAGGTCCATACCAGCGCAGAAGACTTTGCCATTGGCAAGCAAGAGGATCGCGCCGATGCCCGGATCAGCCGCGGCGCTGTCGAGCGCCTCGACGAGTTCGCGGCAGAGGGCGGCATCCAGGGCGTTGCGCTTGTCGGGGCGATTGAGGGTCAGGCGCAGGAGGCGTCCCTCGCGTGCGGAAAGCAGGTGATCGGTCATTACGTACAGGTAGGCGGAAGGTTCACGGCGCGGAGCACGCCGTTGGCTTGATTATAGGTTTAATTCGACCGCAGCGCCACCATGGGATCGATCCGCGAGGCCCGCCAGGCTGGAATGTATCCGGCGGCGACCGCAACCCCTACCAACAAACCGCTCGCCCCCAGGTAGGTAAGCGGATCTCCCGAGGTCACGCCGAACAGCAGACTTTCCAGGGTGTTCGACAACACTCGCGACGCCGCCATGCCCACCGCGAGCCCTAACGCCGCCAGTCCGAACGTATGCCATAGGATGCCGCGCTGCAACTCCGCCGGCGAGGCCCCGAGCGCCATTCGGATTCCGATTTCCTGCGCCCGCTGATTCACCGAATACGAAATCACTGCGTAGATTCCCAGGCAGGCCAGCAGCAGCGCGAAGCCCGCGAAGCCGCCGAGCAGCATGAGCAGAAAGCGTCGCGGCGACACCGCCTTATCGACCAAATCCTGTAGGTTGCGGAGTTCACCGACCGGCAGATTCGGATCGAGCGGGCGTAGCGCCGCGCGGATTCCCGCCGCCAGCGTCTCCGGCGGCAGCGTGGTTCGCAGCACCAGTTCCATGGCCGGATAATCTCTGGTCTGCCGCAGCGGCAGGTACATCTCAGACCCTCCCGACTTTTCCAGCGCCTCGTGCCGCGTGTCCGCCACCACGCCGACCACCCGGCGGCCCCGATCCTGCGTCATCATCTGCCCGATCGGATCCTGGCCGGGCCAAAGGATCCGCGCCAGAGTCTGGTTCACGATCACCACGGGTTCGCCAGTGTCGCGATCGTGCTCGGTAAAAGCCCGGCCGGCCTGCACGTGGACTCCGGCCGCCTCGAAGTACCCATCGCTGACCACGCGAATGAATGCCTCGGGATGCTGGCCCCTCGGATAGACCTGTCCCTTGGCCCCGACCTGCCACGCACGGTCGCCGGCGAACGGCAGGATGTCGATCACGCCCGCCGCTCGCACCCCGCCGACTGCTCGCGCGCGTTGCAGCATGTCATCCAGGAAAGCGTTCTGTTGCGCCAGGCTCGCAAGGCGAGTGCCCGGATCCACCCGCAGGACCGCCGTGTGCTCGGGTTCGAAGCCCAGGTTGACGTCGAGCACGCGAACGAAACTACGCACCAGGAGTCCGGCGCCCACCAGCAGAATCGATGCGAAGGCGATTTCGGAAACCACCAATCCATTGCGTAGCCAGGCGCGCCGCCTGCCGGCGCTCAGTCCGCGGCTACCCTCTTTGAGCGCGCTCTGCGCGTCGGTTGCGGAAGTCTGCAGCGCGGGCAGCACTCCGAACAGGACGCCCGTCAGCAGCGCCGCGAGCACCGTGAACGCGAGTGCGTTGCCATCGATGCGAACGCTGGCCAGCAGCGGAAGTTTGAAGGCGCTCAGATGCGCCACCACACGCGCGCCGGCGATCGCCAGTCCCAGGCCGAGCAGAGCTCCGCAACAGGCGAGCGCGATGCTCTCCGCCAACATCTGCCGCAGCAACCGCAGACGGCCCGCGCCGAGCGCCGCCCGCATCGCCAGTTCTCTTTGCCGCGCACCCAGGCGGGCCAACTGTAAGTTCGAAAGATTCGCGCACACAATCAACATCACCGCGCAGACCGCGCATGCCAGCACCAGCAGGGCGGGTCGCACACGTCCATTGATGCGCTGCCCTAGCGGCATCAAACGGGGATCCACCGGGTTGCGTTCGGGGTGCTGCGTCTCCAGTTGTTTGGCCAGCAGCGTGAATTCCGCCTGTGCGCCCTGCACACCTGCCCCGGGCCTCAATCGCCCGATGATCGCCATGGTGTTGCCCTGCCGGTTGGTCTCTTCCGTCAGCGGCCAGGGGACGAAGATATCCACCGGCGTGCCCGGTGCGAACATAGAGCCGAAGTCGAAGGACGCAGGCATCACGCCCACTACCGTCACGGGGCGGTTGTTGAACATCAGCTTGCTTCCCACGATTGACGCGTCCCCGGCGAATCGCCTTTGCCAGAAGCCGTGACTGAGCAGCACCGCCTGCGGAGCCCAGACTCTTTGCCGGCCTTCCTCGGCGGTAAACCCTCTGCCAAGCGCCGGTACCACGCCCAGCAGCGGAAAGAAGTTCTGCGTCACCGGGACGCCCGTCACCCGTTCGGGCTCACCGGTTCCCGTCAAGTGCCAGTCCCCGGCGCCAAAAACGCCCCAGCCGGCCATATCGGAAAAGGAGCGGTTGCGCTCCCGAAGATCCAGGAATTGGCTCACTTGCGTGCTCCATTCCACGTTCGCAATCGATACCAGGCGGCCCGCGTCGCGTACCGGCAGTGGTCGCACCAGAAGGGCATTCACCACGCTGAACACCGTCGAACTGGCGCCAATGCCGAGCCCGGCGATGAGGATCACGAAGGCGGTAAAGCCGGCATCGCGCCGCATGCCTCGAAACGCGTAACGCAAATCCTGCGCCAGATCGCTCCACCAACGAGTCAGCCAGACGCCACGGGAGTCTTCCGATTGCTGTGTCATATTGCCGAACTTTCTCCTTGCCGCGGCGCGCGCTTCCGCTTCAGGCATGCCACGCCCAACGAAGTCTTGCGCAAGCGACTCGATGTGAAACTCAATCTCTTCCCATAACAGCCGCTGCCGCTCGCTGTGTGAGAGCAAGAACCGTATGCGGCGTCGAAAACGCTTCCAATTGGAACCTATGCGCACGCGATCTCCGTCCTCTTATGCGAAGCCCATGATGCGGGCTACCGCGCCCGTTACCAGCCTGTAGCGGGCCGACTCCTCGGCGAGTTGCTTGCGACCATCGGGCGTCAGTTTGTAGAAGCGGGCGCGCCGGTTGTTCGCCGACAGGCCCCACTCGCCCGTGATCCAGCCATTCAATTCGAGCCGTTGCAGCGCGGGATAGAGCGACCCCTCCTCCACGCGCAGAAGATCGTCGGACAGTTGCTGGATCAGTTGCGCGATCGCGTAGCCGTGCAAATGGCCGCTCATCAATACTTTGAGCACCAGCATGTCGAGAGTGCCCGGTAGCAGGTCGGCCCGGGTCTTTTCCGTTCCCATAGATAGACTGAGTATGGGACGTCGGAATCCTGGCCTGGTTAGGCCGAATTGGTAATTATTTTACTCAGGCGGTCTGAGTGTCGAGCCGCTAGCGCGATTGATAGGGGCCGTGCACGGACTTCACCTTGTAGGTCTCCGCTGAGTCATCCAAAATGATCACGCGGAAGGTGTCGCCGCCCTGCGCCACGCGCACCAGGATGTGTCCCTGCGCGCTCTTCAGGCGATCGAGCAGCGCGCCGATCACCAGGCGATTGGCGTCCAGCATGTTGGTGGCGAAGACGTCGCGCGGGCCGGGATACGTGCGTTCGGAGTACATGCGGTCCAGCACATCGTGACCGGGATGGTCGGCCGACCACACCGGAATCAGGAACACCTGCGGACGCAGTGCGCCGAGGAAGAAGGCGTTCTGCGAATCGCGATTGCCGTGGTGATTGAGCACGCTCACTTCCACGGGCCCGACCACCTGCGCCACCGGGGTTTCCATATCGTTCCAGAGTGGAAAGCTGTCGCGATGTACGCCGGGGATGTCGCCGCCGGAGTAGAAATCGAACTTGCCATAGCTCAGGCGGATGACCAGCGAGCACATGTTTTCGGTGGGGTAGTCGGCGGGCTTGAGGTCGGCAATGCGCGGGTGTATGGCGCGCGTGTTGGTGCCCACGCCGGTCCACACTTCGCCGTTGGCGGCGATGTTGCGGACCTCGAAATTGGGGTATTTGGCGGGGTCGCGGCG
>JBDTPR010000047.1:0-17701 GCA_039932635.1 Candidatus Solibacter sp. | reverse complement strand
CCGCGCGGTAGTGCTCCAGACCGGTGCTGGCAAGGGCGCCGGGTTGGGGAGTCTGTCGCCGGATGGAGTGGCGAAACCCGTAGACGGTTACGGCCGCCCAGACGATCACTCCCAGACAGCCAAATTGCAACGGCCGATCCCGTTCCGGCGCAAAACGCCAGGCCACGACGCAGGCGAAGAACAAGGCGGCGGCGATACTGCCGACGATTTCGGAACGGGTAGTGGAAAACAATGCCGTGGTTCGTTGTGTGGTGAAACGTTCCATGTCCACGGGAGTCTCCTCTGCGGTTTGATCGAGCCACGCGGTCCGCACGTCTTCCAATTCGGGCAGTTCACGCATGCGACTGTTCCTCCCGCATACGGTGCGCCAGTATCTTTTTAATCCGATGAATCTTCATGGCGATATTGGCCGCTGAGAGCCCCGTGATCTCCGCGATGGAAGCGGCATCCATTCCTTCGATGTAGGAAATGATGATCTGCCTGTCCACGGGTTTGAGTTGTAGGATGACCGTCTGAATCTCGCGTAGCGACGTGCAGCGATCGAGGTCGCGCGGCTGCTCGATGTTCTGCAGGGTTCGTTCCATTTCCTCGAAGCTGACGAGCTTCGAGTTGACGCGCCGTTCCCGAAGGACGTACGAAGCCGCCGTGTTGTGGGCTACACGCAGGGCCCATGTCTTGGGTGAGCATCGCCCGTCGAAGGCCGTGAAGCTTCTCCAAAGCTGAAGATGAATCTCCTGCCTGAGGTCGCGGCGTTTGTCCGGGTCAGCCTCATACCCGGCGGCCAGCCGGTCCAGCATGCGACCATGCTCGGCGACTGCTGTCGTGTAGAGTTCGTTCTGTTCCGGCGGTCCGGAACCATGCGCGCCGCGCCCCATGATACCTATAGTCGATACTACCCAGACTTTATAACACCTCGCGTAGCTCGTGAATTGCCGCAAGTCACACCGCGCCCCATGCGAAAATACAGGTGCCATGACAGATTCCCTACAGACCACGCCGACCGCTACCGCAGAAATCCTGGCGGAGCGGATTCACTCCCGAACCGCGCGCGTAGGTGTCGTGGGCCTGGGGTATGTCGGCCTGCCATTGGCCGTGGAGTTCGCGCGCGCCGGCTTTACCGTCACCGGCATCGACGTCAGCGAAGAGAAGGTGCGCCGCGTGAATGCGGGCGATTCCTATATCGGCGACATTTCCACCGCGACGCTCGCGCCCCTGGTGGCAGCCGGCAAATTGCGCGCCACCACGGATTTCAGCGCCGTCCTGGAACTCGACACCATCAACATCTGCGTCCCCACGCCGCTGCGCAAGACCAAAGATCCCGACATGAGCTTCATCGTCTCGTCGTGCACCGAGGTTGCTCAGTATTTTCATGCCGGCATGCTGGTCATCCTGGAATCGACCACCTATCCCGGGACCACCGACGAGCTGGTGCTGCCCATCCTTGCCAAGAGCGGCCTGCAGGCAGGCAGCGACTTCTTCCTCTGCTTCTCCCCAGAGCGCGTGGACCCGGGCAATCCGAAATACCAGACGGTGAATATTCCCAAGGTGGTGGGCGGCTGTACGCCGGCCTGCACTGAGATCGGACGTCTGTTCTACGCCCAGGCGCTGGAGCATGTCGTGCCGGTGAGTTCCACGCAGGTTGCCGAGATGGTCAAGCTGCTGGAGAATACTTTCCGGATGATCAATATCGGCCTGGCCAACGAGATCGCCATGATGTGCGATCGCATGGGGATCAACGTCTGGGAGGTGATCGAGGCCGCCGCCACCAAGCCCTTCGGCTTCATGCCGTTCTATCCGGGCCCGGGGCTGGGCGGGCACTGCATCCCGATCGACCCGTTCTACCTCTCCTGGAAGAGCAGGCAGGCGGGCATCGAGGCGCGCTTTATCGACCTGGCGGGCTATATCAACGGGCAGATGCCGCACTTCGTGGTGGACAAGGTGCAGACCGCACTCAACGACGCCGGCAAGCCGGTGAAGGGGTCCAAGATCCACGTCATGGGGGTAGCCTACAAGCGCGATATCGACGATATGCGCGAATCGCCGGCGCTCGACGTCATCATGCTGCTGATGCGCCGCGGCGGTCTGGTGACCTATAGCGATCCCCACGTCCCCAAGCTTAAGTTGGAGGATGCGGAACTCGAAGCCCAGTCGGAGAGCGCCGCCGGCGAGGCCGATTGCGTGGTCATCATCACCGACCACGCGGCATTCGACTATCCGGGACTAGTGGAGCGCTCGCGCCTCCTGGTGGATACGCGTAACGCTTTGAAGGGCGTTCACTCGAATAAGATCGTTCGTTTGTAACATTTTGTAGAATAAAACCGTAGCTCAAAAGATACGCATGTTGCTGATTGACAACGGAAGCCAAAGTCCGCAATCTATAGGTGTAGGAACAGCGAGGTGGTTATGAAGCTGGTCGCGAAGTCTTTACTTTCTGTGTCGGTACTGGCGCTTGCCGCGTTGCCGGCATTCTCCCAGTCCGTGATCTCCGCGAAAAGCGGGGTGGTTTCCTATGTCATCGGCCGGGTGCTGATGAATGATCAGGAAATCAAGAATTCGGAGACCAAGGGCACTGAAATCAAAGAGGGCGGCGTGTTGCGCACCGAAGAGGGGCGCGCCGAAGTTCTGCTCACTTTGGGTTCGGTCCTGCGAGTTGGCGATGCCTCCAGTTTCGTCCTGCTCACCAATCGGCTGATCGATACCCGTATCGAACTGCTCAAGGGCACCCACATTCTGGAGGTCGCCGAGGTCCAGAAGGACAATAACCTGACCATCATTATGAAGGACGCCACAATCGTGGTCACCAAGCGCGGCCTGTACCGGTTCGACGTGGACGATTCCAAGATCAAAGTCTTCGAGGGCGTCCTGGGAGTCAACAAGAACGGTCAGAGCACGCTGGTTGGGGCCGGCAAGGCGATGAACACCAACACCGCGAGCGTGGAGAAGTTCGATAAGGACGTCACTGACGCGATGGATCATTGGTCCAAACGGCGAGCGGAATTGCTCGCCATGGCGAACACATCGTCCGCCAAACAGGTCCACGATTACGGGTGTGCGACACCCTCGTCCAGCACCCATTATGCCGCGGTCAATAACTACCCCAACGATCCCTGCAATCAGCCCTGCAACGCCTGGCGCTACAACCCGTGGTTTGGCACCTACACGTATATCCCGTGCAACGGCAATGTTTACAGCCCCTACGGATATCGTTATTACAGCCCCTACAACGTGATGCGTGCTTACTATGTGCCGCCGGTTATGCCTTCGCCCGGTATGGGTGGTGGTGGCGGCGGATTCAGCAATCCGGGGAGTTATGGCGGCATCAATCCGACCCAAGGCGGCTATTCGGGCGCGATGTCCACGGCGTCCGCGCCGACGTCTTCTCCGTCGTCCGCAACGGCCGCTCCGTCGTCCAGCACCAGTACCGGGTCTTCGGCGGGAACCGCGGCTAGCGGCGCCGGTGCTTCCGGCGGCCACGGCAAATAGCTCCTCTCAAATTCGCTTTCCCACTTCGGCCTGCCCCACGGGGTAGGCCGAACGTGTTTTTGCCTGTGTTTTGTGGGGGGACGTGCGGGAATTACGGTTCGCGCCGGCTCAGACCGCGGAACGCAACGGGCGGTAACGCCGCGAGGCGCGCAGCCCAATCAATTCGGCGACTTCACTGAGCAGGTTGGGGAGGTTCTCGGTGTAGATGGAGAAGCTGTGGCCTTCGCGGGATGCGCGAGCCTTCGGAGATGGCTCATAGGACGAGACTTGCGCGGTGGCGGGGCGGTAATCTTTCACCCGGGCATAGGCCAACACATTGAGCGGCACGTTGGTGTCGGTGAGTACCAGGGAGTAACGCCCTTCGTCCAATTTGGAGAGTGCTTCCGCCGGAGAAGCGGCCACATCCACCGAATATCCGCTGGCTTGAAGAATGGTCTGGAGTGCCAGTCTCGGTGCAAGATCGCCATGCACTAAGAGGACTCTGGCCAAGTCGAGCGCCCGCCCGGAATCGCTTCTGATGGGGAGCAAACTGGCTGCTTTACTCATCTATGCTACGCATACTATAACTGAGAAAAGTGGAATTTGACCCTTTTTTTTCAGTGGATTAATCCACCTGCGTGTAAGCTTTCGTAAGCTCTCGGAATCTCTCTGTCCAGGACATGCACCTCCCTTATTGCAAGGTATCCTTCGGACTCCGCGAATGATGGTAGCCTCGGAGACGAGCCTATGGAAGCCAGCGGCATTCACCTTTGGTTGGTGTTGTGGAAAGCCTATGAATCGGTGCGGCGTCATGCGGTACGACATATAGGTTCACTTGGGTTGGGCTTCTCGGACTTCGCAGTACTGGAAGCGCTGCTGCACAAGGGGCCCTCCCCTGTGAACACCATCGGCGCCCGGGTACACCTCACCAGCGGCTCGATTACGGCCGCGGTGGACCGCCTGGAGGCCAAGGCCCTGGTGCAGCGCTGTTCGCACACCTCCGACCGGCGGGCCCGGATGGTGCACCTCACCGAGGCCGGCCGCAAGCTGATAGAGTGCGCCTTCGCCAACCACGTCGAGGCGCTGGAGCAGGCCACCGGGGGACTCACTCCGGAGGAGCGCGGGCAGGCCGTGATCCTACTGAAAAAACTAGGCTTATCTGCAATCACTAAAGATCTTCCTGAGTTCTGACGATAGTTTGTTATGCAAGGCCCGTCCGCATGCTGAAATCGAGCGGCAGTCGAGGTGTGCCATCCACCTCCAGGCTGACGCCTCTCCTGCTGCCCGTCGCCTTCGCCATTCTCGCAGTGGCGATCGGTGCCGTGACATGGCGCTTTTACGTAACTCAGCGAGAAGTTTTCGATCGCGCGCTGGATGCGCAACTCACCACCACGGCCGACGCTAAAGTGCGCCAACTGGAAGAGTGGCGTCGCGAGCGCATGGGCCAGGCCAAGGTGATTGCGTCCGGCATCTTCCCGACTTCCGCTGTCCACAATGTGATCGCCGGGCGCGCCAGCGCACTGGAGCGGCAGGCACTCGAAGAGAGGCTGCAGGCCATCTGCGTGAATCTGCGTTACGCCGGTGCAATTCTGGTGGATTTGCACGGCAATCCTGTGATGTGGGAGGGCCGACGCTTCGGCAATGCGGCCCATCTCAAGGGCGTCATGGATATGGTGCTCCGTTCCGGCGATGTGGTGGAACGAGATTTCGACCTCGCGGAACTGCCGAACCAGCCCCATCTGGGTTTGAACATCCCTCTGCGGGCCGGTCCTGGCCAGCCGATCATAGCGGGTCTGTTGCTCTCGATCGATCCCGAAGCCTACATGGCGCCGTTTCTGGAGTGGCCGGTCCCGTCGCGTTCCGCCGAAATTCTCCTGCTCCGGCGGGAAGGCGGCTCGGTCCTGTTTCTGACCGCGACGCGCAATGCTTCCGCAGGCCCGCTGCGCCAGCGCGTCGAACTCAGCCGGCAGGACACCGTGGAGGTGATGGCTGCCACGGGACGGCTGGGTACTGTGCGGGCCGTGGACTATCGCGGAGTACCGGTATACGCCGCGCTCAAGCCGGTTCCTGGAACTCCCTGGTTACTGATTGCCAAGATCGATGAGCAGGAGGCTGCGGAGACGCTTCGCCATCGGACCCTCATGCTCGCCATGACGGCGGTTTCGTTGATTCTTACATCGGGCGCCTTGCTACTCTTTCTCTGGCGCCGTGAACAGCTCAAACAATACCGTGCGCAATGTGAAGTGGAAGCCGTCAATATCGGCGACCGCAAGCGCGCCGAGCGGGAACTTTCGGAGAGCGAGTCGCGCTTCCGGCAGGTAGTGGAGAACTCGCCGCACGCCATCGTGGTGGTGGACGCGGAGACCGTGCTATACGCCAATCCCGAGGCGATACGACTCTTCGGCGCCGCCCGGGAGTCGGACCTGACAGGCAGCTCGCTGCTCGACAGGGTAGCGCCGGAACAGCGTCCCGAAGTCGAGCAGCGTGTACGGGACACCCTGGCGGGTCTGCCGCTGACACAGGTGGAGCGGCACTACCAGACGCTGAACGGTGCCCATTTCTGGGCCGCGGTCACTGCTACCAGGACGATTCACGACGGGCGCCCGGCCACCCTGCTCTTCATCCGCGATATTACGGCGGGGAAGGCTGCCGAGGAAGAACACCAGCGGCTCGAGGAACAACTTCGACATGCCGTCAAAATGGAGAGTGTCGGACGCCTGGCCGGCGGTGTCGCCCACGATTTCAACAACTACCTCACGGTGATCAATGGCTACTGCGACATGCTGCTGGCCGGTACCGTGGAAGATCCCGAAATACGCGACAGCCTGAGAGAGATTCGGGCCGCCGGCGAACGCGCTGCGTCCGTCACCCGGCAATTGCTCACCTTCAGCCGAAAGCAGCTAGCCTCGGTTTCCGCGATCGACCTCAATCAAGTGGTTACCGATTCGGATCCGCTCCTCCGGCGGCTGATCCGCGAGGATCTCACCTTGACCACGCGGCTGTATCCCGGTCCGGTGACTGTGCTCGCCGATCCCATCCAACTGGGGCAGGTGCTGATGAACCTGGTGGCCAATGCGCGCGATGCCATGCCGTCATCTGGAAGCATTGTGATCGGGACCGCGTTACAGGAACTCCCGGCCGGCGGCGGGACGCCCGCCGGTGCTGCGCCCGGCACTTACGCCGTGCTGTCGGTGATGGATACGGGGACCGGCATCAGCGCCGAGATTCAGGCCAGGATCTTCGAGCCCTTCTTCACCACCAAGGGCGTCGGCGCCGGGACTGGTCTGGGCTTGAGCACGGCATATGGCATTGCCCGCCATGCCGGCGGCTGGATTGACGTGCACAGCACGCCGGGGGAGGGTGCGCGATTTGAGGTCTGGCTGCCGCGAGCGCAGGCAGAAAGTAACCCACAGGCGGGAGCACAGCCCACCAGAAGCGCCCTCAACGGCGATGAGACCCTACTCGTGGTGGAGGATCAGGCCGACGTGCGACGTATGACGCTCTCGATGCTGAGGTCCAAAGGGTACCGCCTTTTGGATGCCGCGAACGCGGACGAGGCATTGAAGATCAGCGCGGCGCATGACGGCAGGATCGATCTGCTGATCACCGACGTGATCATGCCGGGACTGAATGGCCGTCAGCTCGCGGACCGTATGTTGCAACAACGCCCCGAGCTCAAGATTTTGTATATGTCGGGCTACGTGTCCAGCGTGATCAGTCTTGACGGCTCGGGCGAACCTGATGTGGAGTACCTACGAAAGCCGTTTAGCGGCATTGAGCTGAGCACCAAAATTCGAGAGGTGCTTGAGGGCGCGACGGCGCAGCCGCGGCGAATTCTTGTGATCGACGACGACCCCGCGGTCCGCGGATTGCTGCACCACATTTTGCAGAACGCGGGACACACCGTGTTGCAAGCGGCGGACGGCAAGGCCGGCATGGCGGAGTTGGAACGGAATCCGGTGGACCTGGTGATCACAGATCTGGTGATGCCCGAACGGGAAGGCCTGGACGTTCTTCGCATGCTCCACGTGCATCGCCCGGAACTTCCGGTGATCGCAATCTCCGGCGCCTTTGGCGGTTCTTTTCTTAAGATCGCCCGGCATCTCGGCGCTGCCGCAACTCTCGCCAAACCCGTTGATGCGGCAGTCCTATTACGCGCCGTGCGAGTGGTCATGTCTTCACGCGAAGGCGAGAAGGATTCCCCGTCACAAACATAATTGCCGCACCGCGGTTTTTCCCACGCACAGTGCCTCACCACAGTTCATCATAGAGAGATGAGTCAATTGCGGGAACGCTGGGAAGGCGTGTCTCTGCCCGGGGATTATCTACTCCAACGATGGGTAAGCGGCGACGACAACGCGGCATTTTTTGAAGCATTACAGAGTGAAGCATTCCAGAGTGAAGTCTCGAACCTTGAGCAGGCCCCGGCGCAAGGCGAACGCTTCACGGTGAAGGTGATGGCGCAGTCCGATGCCGACGGCAGCGCTCAACTCGCGCTGTGGCAGCGCACCAAAGCGCTCGAGCATCCCAACCTGCGCCGTATGGTGGATTTCGGGCGCGCCGAACTCGACGGCCAGATCGTGCTCTACGCGGTCATGGAGAACGTAGACGACAGCCTGGCCTCCGCGCTCGCGCAGAGTCCGCTCTCGGAGCCGGAAGCGCGCGAAGTTCTGGATGCGGTGCTGAGCGCACTGCGCTATCTACAGGATCGCGGACTGGCGCTCGCCGCGCTCGATCCCGACCACGTTGTGGCCGTTGGAGAGACCATCAAGTTGTGCACCCACGGCTTGAAGGAAGTGCCGCTGGAAACGCCATTTCGCCACGAATTGCGAACGTTTTGGGACAAGGTCTCGCCCTCCCCCACGGCGCGCCGCAAGGCCATTCTTAGTGAGACCTTAGGCGAGGCTCCGGAACCCGTCGAAATCGCCACCCCGCCTGCCGCTCCGAAACCAGAGCCCGCCTTAGCGAATGCGAGTTCCCTCACCCTCACTCCCAAAGCCGCTGATGCCATACCGTTTCCGCCCGATGAGAATCCGCGGACCTCGGGGCGTACGCCGAAGTGGATTTTCGTGGGCGCGGCCGCGGTGGTTTTGCTGATCCTCGGCCTCAATCTGAGACGCGCCCCGGAGACGCCCGCGCAGGCCGGGTCCGCCCCGCCCACTCCCGCTTCCACAACCATCGTGCCTCGGACCGTGCCGCCTGCCGCACCGCGCACGGAAGCCAAGCCATCTCCGCTCGCGGCGACTCCGCGACCTGCGGCCGGCAAGGCGATGTGGCGCGTGATCGCCTTCACCTACAAGTCGCGCGCAGCCGCGCAGCATAAGGTGGACCAGGTGAATCGCACCAGCCCGGAACTGGCCGCCACGGTATTTACGCCGCGCGAGAAGCAGGGCTATTTCCTGGTCGCGCTGGGCGGCAGAATGACGCGCGATGCGGCGCTGCGCCTGCAGAAACAGGCGCGGGCCGGCCGCGTGGCGCACGACGCCTACATCCAGAATTACCTAGACTAGCGTGGCTTCCAGGAAACTGCGCAGGTCGCCCTCCGACACGTCGGGCTGGCCCGGCGCGACGTTGTACAACTTGCCGTCGCGCATCCACTGCTCGAAGCGGCCGAGCTCGTTGAACAGATGCTCGAAGGAATCCACCACGAACAGGATCGGCTGAAAGTGGTCTATCTCCGCCACCTGATTGATCACCCATTCGAGTTGCAGCGGGTAGCGCTGCACTTCGTCGGAATCGATGGCGTGCTCGAGTTCGGAGTTGGAACTCAGCAACCCGCTGCCGTAGGCGCAGATCCCTTGGGGTCCGCGCATTAGCCCGAACTCGACCGTGAACCAGAAGAACCGGGACATGGCTCGCATGATACTGGTGAGGCGGCGAACCCGTTCGGCGTAGTCGGCGACGCCCGATGTGATTTCGGCCGCGGTGACGGCGCACTCTCCGAAACGCACGAGCGTGTCGGCGAACCGCCGGTCGGTATGCATGGGGACGTGGCCGGCGAGGTCGTGGAAGATGTCGGGTTCCGGCAGGTAGTCCATGCGATCCGCCGGGCGGATGGTGATGGTAGTGGGAAATTCGCGGCGGCGCAGGCAATCGAAGAAGGTGAAGCCCGGCACGTAGCCGCTGACGGGTTTGGCCTTGAAACCAGTCAGAGGTTCGAGCCGGCGATTGATCTCGGACAGCCGGGGAATCCGGTCGTGCGGCAGATTGAGCGCCGCGATTCCCCTCAGGAACTGTGGATTGGCGTAGCGTTCCCACTTGGGCTGGATGCGGGCGTAGAGCTGCCGCCACGCTTCATGATTTTCTTCAGAATATAGCTCGTAAGCCTGTGTGATGTAAAGCTCTCCACGCGAGCGGGCCAGTTCTACGAACGGTGCGTGGCCGGTGGTAAGGCCGAGTTTCGGATCAGAGGTGATGAGCGTTCCAGACATGCTACCCTCCCTGCTAGTCTGACCTTACCAGAAATTCCGCGAAGTGACAACCTCCTTTGGGTGGTGCTATGTACGCCCTAATAACGACAATTCAGTATTTCAGGCCGTAGCCGTAAGCGAACAGCGGATCCCTGGCGCCCTGTCCGACCGCCTTGGGCCAGGTGAAGGAGAGCTTGCCGGTGGGCTTGTAGTCGCCGAACAGGACGTCGGAGACGCCCTGCCCCTCGGTGCCGGGAAGCCATGCGGCCACGAGCGCGCCTGCCTGAGTGAGGACGTCGCCGAGAATCATCGGACGCCCTGAGACCACTACCACGACCACGGGGATGCCCGCGGCCTTCATATTCCTGACGGCCTCGACATCTTCCGGCGCGAGATCGAGATTTGCGCGGTCGCCCTTCATTTCGGCGTACGGAGTTTCGCCGATCACTACGATGCCCGCGGTCGCGCCCGCTGCGCCCGTGCCGTCCTTGGAGAAGGTGACCTTGGTGCCGGGAGACACGGCGCTCTTGATCGCCGTCAGAATGGTGGTGCCGCCGGTGGTGACGGGACCGCTCTTACCCTGCCAATCGATGGTCCAGCCGCCGGACTGATTGCCGATATCGTCGGCGTTCTTCCCGGCCACGTGGATGCGCGGCGCCTGCTTGGAAAGGGGCAGCAATTTGGCTTCGTTTTTCAACAGCAACAGCGACTCGCGGACCGCCTGGCGGGCTACCGCGCGATGCTCGGGCGAGCCGAAAGTCTTTTGCAGGCTTCGGTCCGCAAGTTGGTTGCGTTTGGGGTCCATCAGGCCCATGGCGAACTTGACGCGCAGGATGCGCAGCACGGCGTCATCGATGCGCGACATCGGGACGGTGCCTTCGTTGACCAGCGCTTTGAGGTCGTCGAAATACTCGCGGTAGCGCGTGGGCACCATCACCATGTCCATGCCGGCATTGATCGAAATGCCGATGGCTTCTTTGTAATCCTTGGTGATCTGGTCGATGGCGTTGTAGTCGGAAATCAGGAAGCCCTGGAAGCCGAGCTCCTGCTTCAGGATTTCGGTAAGCAGGCGTTTGCTGGCCGAGCACTTCACGCCATTCCAACGGCTGTAGGACGGCATGATGGAGCCCACGCCCTCTTCGATCGCGGCCAGGTAGCCGGGCAGGTGAATGCGCCGAAGCGTGGCTTCGTCGACCTTCGTATCGCCCTGATCGAGCCCGGTTTCGACGGAGCCGTACGAGGTGCCGCCATCGCCGATGAAGTGCTTGGCGCAGGCCAGCACGCCGAGCGGATCGTCAAGTCCTGCGCCCTGGAAGCCGCGTACGGCCGGCCCGGCGAGTTCGCGCACCAGCTTGGGATCTTCGGAGTAGCCCTCGTAAGTGCGGCCCCAGCGGATGTCCTGCGGGACCGTGACGCAGGGCCCGAAGGCCCACTGAATTCCGGTGGCGCGGATCTCTTCGGCGGTGATGCGCTGCACCTTCTCGATGAGCTTGGGATTTCGCGTGCAGCCAAGTCCGATGTTGTGCGGGAAGATCACAGCGTCGAGCACATTATTGTGGCCGTGCACGGCATCGATACCGTAGAGCAGCGGAATCTTGAGGCGGGTGTTTTTGGTGCGTGTTTGCAGGCGGTCGTAGAGATCTGTCCAGGCTTTGATGCTGTTGCCTTCCTTCGGGTCGCTGCTGCCGCCGCTGAGGACGCTGCCGATGAAGTAGTTCTCGACGTCGGCCGGGTCCTTGAGTTCGTTCTGCTCGGGCTGGGTCATTTGGCCGATCTTCTCTTCCAGGGTCATCTGGGCGAGCAGGGCCTTGGCCTGCGGGTCGTAAGAGGAGAGGGCTTTGGGTTTGGTAGCTGCCCAGCACAGGCAGGCGGCCGCGATCAAGCCCGGTATCAGGGCAAGGCGAACGGTATAAGACAATTTCATCTTGTTCCCAGCATATCGGATTGCACGCCCGCCGTCTGTGGCACCATAGCTCACGGAGGATCGAATCTTGATTACCGGCGCGCATACCATCATTTACAGCAAGGATCCGGAGGCCGACCGGGCATTCCTGCGCGATGTCTTGAAATTCCCCTATGTCGATGTGGGCCACGGCTGGCTGATTTTCGGTCTCCCGCCCGCCGAAGTCGCGGTGCATCCCGCGGAGAAAAACGATGTCCACGAGTTCTACCTGATGTGCGACGACGTGGAGGCGCTGATTGCGGACCTGAGCGCGCGCGGCACGGCGTGCGCCCCGGTGCACGAGGAGCGATGGGGAAGGATTACCGAGGTGACATTGCCGGGCGGCGGGAAGTTGGGCGTCTATGAGCCTCGCCACCCGCGTCCCGAGGCTGTAAAGTAGGGCTTAATTTCGGACACGCAGGGCGTTAATATGGCGGCATGCTGTTCGCACGCTATTTATTGCTGAGTTTATTGGCGACCGCCCTGCTACCGGCCCAAGCCCTGGTTCCCCAAGCCATGGATCTCCTGCCCGACGAGTCCCTGAAAGGTTGGACGCGCGTTTCCATTCCACCCACCGAGGGGCTCAAGCCCAAGGTGCAGTGGAGCGTGGATAAGTCCGCGAAGACGTTGCTGTGCTCAGGCGACGGGCAGCACGAGTGGCTGCGTTCCGATCAGACTTATACCGATTACATTCTGGAAGTGGATTTCCGCTTCGCGCCTAAAGGGCCGGACGCGAAGTACAACAGCGGCATCGGCATCCGCCTATCGCCCGCGGCCGAACTCTGGACGCAGGCGCAGACCGGGCCCACGGGCGGCTTCCTCTTCGGCGTGAATCTGCTGGATGGCGCCTTCTCGCGCTTCAACCTGATGAAGGACATGAAGGAGAACCGCATCAAACCGGCGGGCGAGTGGAACCACTATCTGATCCGCGTAGAGGGCGACAAGATCACGCTCAACGTGAACGGCGCGGTGGTCAGCGAGATCGCCGGAATGGCGTTGCGCAAGGGGTCCATCGGCTTCGAAGGCGAAGGCCACGAGATCGCCTTCCGCAACATCAAGCTGACGCCGCTGCCGGCTACTCTACCGTAACTTTCGTACCTTTGGTTTCGGCGCGCGACATGTGCCCGATGCGCTCGTCGAGCAGGCCGCGCAGGCCTTTCAGGAATTCCACGCGCGAGTTGCGGAAGTGATCGCGCGTGGATTCGCTGACCAGGCTTTCCAGCATCGGCTTGGCGGTGTCGCAAAAGAAGCAGCCTCCGGCATGGGTGTGATTATGGGTTCCGGCGGTGCTGGCCTTTTCGTCCATTTTAGAGCTCCTTCATTTCGACGGTCAGAATACCATTCTCCAACTTTGCGCGCCCGGGCGAAAGGGACGCCATCGACGTGGGCAATCCCACGTGGCGGCGTAGCGTGCCAATCTCCACCACCAACTCGTCGTTCTTCTTGAACAGCCCGATTTCTCCCTTGGTGGCGAACGGCAGGTGCAACTGGACTTCGTAGACGCCAGCGGCGGATTTGGTGAAGGTGTAAGGGGCTTGGGTGCGTGTGACGGCGGCGGGATCTTCCTTGCCATCGTAGAGGCTGCGCGCGACATCTTCCAGGCGCTCGCGGCCCAGCACCTCGTGGACGAAGAGCGGCACGCGCCGCACCGGCACGGGCGCGAAATAGCGATCGATCTCCTCCAGCACCTGGAACTGGGAGGCGCGCCACTCCTGGAAATACAAATCGGTCACCTCGGCAGGCAGCACGCGATTGACGATAATGCCATCCACGTTGAGCCCGTGCAGCGTGAAGTAGACGAACGCCCGTTGCGTCTCGCGCAGCACCATGCGCTCCGGATTGGTGACCAGCCGCACGCTGGTGACCTTGGGGTCTTCCAGCAGTTCGCCGATGCCGTCCAGGCGCTCGAAGAGATCCTTGATGTTGCCGAAATAGGTGTCGGGCGGCAACTCGAAGGGCGCGACCCGGTTGGCGATTGGGCGCACCGCTTTCAAGATGCCTCGCTGCAAGGGGAAGATGTGCTTCATGTACCACTCCAGCGTGGTCGGCATGCTTACGAAGCGCATCGATTCGGCGGTGGGCGCGCAATCCAGGACGATGACGTCGTAGCGGTTCTCGCGGCGGAATTGGTTGACGTACATCAGCGCGCTGAGTTCCTCCATGCCGGGCAGGATGGCGAGCTCCTCGGCTTCCACGTCTTTGATGCCGGTGCTGCGCAGGATGCTGGTGATGTAGGTGGAGATCTCCTGCCAGTGGCGTTTGATCTCCTTCTGAATGTTGACTTCGTGGATCGCGAGTTTGTCGTGGATGGGAAACGGGTCGCCGGTCTTGGCGTGGAAGAGGTTGGTCTCGATGTCGAACGCGTCGGCCAGGCTATGGGCGGGATCGACGCTCATGACAAGGGTGCGATAGCCCTGGCGTGAAAGCTCCAGGCCGGTGGCGGCGGCAAGACTGGTTTTCCCGACGCCTCCTTTGCCGCTGAAGAGAAGGATGCGCATAACTCTACTCTACTCCCTGCGCGCTATTCCCGGCGCGAGAGTGTGCAGGTAACTTCGAGCGGCTTGCCGTCGCGCATGACCTTCACCTTCACCACGTCGCCGGGCTTTTTGCCACGGAGCGCATAGGTGAAATCGTACAGGTTCTGGAGCGGCTTGCC
This sequence comes from Candidatus Solibacter sp., assembly GCA_039932635.1. Taxonomy (GTDB): domain Bacteria; phylum Acidobacteriota; class Terriglobia; order Bryobacterales; family Bryobacteraceae; genus Solibacter. The sequence continues at coordinate 3,231 of JBDTPR010000047.1, read as the reverse complement.
GTCGAATTCGACCATGATGTCGCCGCCCTTGAGGCCCGCCTTGGCAGCCGGGGAACCCTCGCGCACGTCGCTGAATTTCACGCCGACAATGCCCTCGGCGAAATCGGGAATGCTGCCGAAGTAGGGGCCGTAGCCCGACACCGCGCCGGGGTTGCTATCGCCGCCGTGCGGCGTGGTGGGCGCGGCCTGTTTGACGAACGCGGGGCGGTCGGCGGCATCGCGCAGCGCTTCGGTGGTCTCGGCGACCAGGGCCAGGAGCTTCGCCGCGGCCGGCGCGTCGATCTTGTCCCAGGTGTCGCTGGGCTTGTGGTAATCGCCATGCAAGCCGGAGAAGAAGAAGAGCGCGGGCACCTGGTGGGAGGTGAACGAAGTATGGTCGCTGGAGCCTTCGCTGGTGCCGCCGGAGTAATCCACTTTGAGGCCCGAGGCCGGAATCAGCTTCTCCACCGTGGCCTTCAAGGTCGAACCAGATGCCCCGCCGCCGATATAGAGTTTGCTGTCGCGCATACGGCCGATCATGTCCAGGTTGACCATGGCGACGGCTTTGGTGAGCGGCAGGAGCGGGTGATCGGCGTACCAGGCGGAACCCAGCAGGCCCTGCTCTTCGCCGGCGAAGTTCAAGAAGAGGACGCCGCGTTTGTGCCGAGGCTGTTTGGCGAAGTAACGCGCCAGTTCCATGACGCCCGCCGTGCCGCTGGCGTTGTCGTCGGCGCCGGGGTGGATCGTGCCCGTAAGGCTGGGTGCGAGGGAGTGCTGACCGCCGAGGCCCAGGTGATCGTAGTGAGCGCCGACGATGACGTATTCATCGGTCTCGCCGGGGATGTAGGCGGCCACGTTGTCCACATTCTTGATGGCGCGCTGCACGTCGAGATGGGCGTTGACGCGAAGGGTATCGGGGAAGGCGAAGGATTGCGGCTTGAGGTCCTTGTCGAGGGCCGCCTGAAGCGCTTCCACGCTCTTGCCGGCATCTGTGAACCACTTTTCGAGGCGCGCCTCTTTGACCTGAACGAAGCCGATGCGCGCGTTGGTGGGGCCCACGGTGACGCCGAATTTCTCGAGCTCGTCGGCCGCGCCCGGGTGATTGGCGCGATCGGCCACCAGGATGACGCCGATGGCGCCGTGCAGTTTCGCGTTAGTGGCCTTAGAGGCGAACTGGGCGTGCTGGGTCAGCGTCTTGCCCTCGAACACGCTCTTGACGTCGGCCTCCTGCGGTTCGTGACGGAGCACGAGTACGACTTTGCCCTTCACGTCGATGCCGGCGTAATCGTCGTAGCTGTACTCAGGCGCGGTGATGCCGTAGCCCGCGAAGACCACGGGTCCGGCGAGCGGACCGCTCTCGGAGAAGTTCAGCGGAACGAAGTCGTCTGACTTCAGCGTGGTGCTGTGGACGCTTTCGGTGAACTGAAATTTGTTGTCCTTGCCGATGGCGGCGTCGGTGGTAACGGGGAACGCCTGCAGGTAGCTCTTGCCCGCCGGCTTGATGCCCAACTGGCGGTAATGCTTCTCCAGGAAGGCAGCGGCCTTGGTCAATTCGGGACTACCGGTATTGCGGCCGCGCAGTTCGGGCGAGGCCAGAAACTTCACGTCGTTGAGGTAGAGAGCGGGGTCGATCGCGGCGGCTGCGGCGAAGGCGACTGCGGCGACTGCGACTGCGGCGAGGCCGCGAATTCGAATCTTCATTTTTTGTGAGCTTCTTTGGCTACTTCTTTTTCGGGGCCGCGGGAGAGAATGCGGGAGCTTTGGTCTGCGGCAAGCCGGGGACATCGAGCTTCAATTCGCAGCCGCAATCGTCGCCGGCATTCTTCGCCGTCTTCTGATACTCGATCTCGGTATCGATGATGTTCTTCAGGTTCGGGAAGTCGATGGTGTTCGGAATGCGGCGGCCGTTGATGAACATGGTCGGCGTACCGCTAACATCGAGCGCGCGGGCCTCTTCGATTTCCTTTTCGACTTCGGCCTGCGTGGACTTGCTGTCGATGCAGGCGCCGAGCTTGATCGAATCCACGCCCTTGGCGTCCTTGGCCCAGGTGAGAGTCTGGTCCTTCAGGTTTTCCGGAGTGATGGCTTCCTGATGGCTGAAGACGTAGTCGTGGTAGAGCCAGAAGGCGTCGTTGTTCTGCTGGAAGACGCAGCGTCCGCCCATGGCGGCGGCTTTGGCCCACGGGTGCAGGCCTTCGAGCGGGTAATCTTTGAAGTAGAGGCGGACTTGCGTGGGGTAATTCTGGATCAGATTCTTGCGAATCATTTCGGCCTCGCCCTTGCAGTGGGGACATTGCAGGTCGCTGAAAACTACGATTGCGACGGGCGCTTTCTCGGTGCCTAGGTAGGGCTGGAACTGCGTCTTGAGCTTGTCCAGTTCCGGCTTGAAGGGATTGGCGGCGACATCGTAGAAGTTGCCCTGCACGATCTTCTTGCCGTCGTTGGAAACGTACAAGGTCAGGTCCTGCGATTGCGCTCCTTGCGCGATGCGCAAGCGGACCTCCTTGAAGCCGGGCAAGCTGCTGGGTTTGGGGTCGCCGACGGTCACCGTGAGCTGCGGTTGCAGCAGGTAAAGGTGGCGGACGTAGGCTTCCAGGGTCGGCTTGTCAAAGGCGGACTTCGGCGGGGCGTCGGCGGCGCCGAGCAAAAGGGCGCCCAATAGGCAGAGAGAGATGGCTCGAAACATGCTCTCCCATTGTAGTATTGCCGGGAAGGGCTTGGGGCCGGCTGGTTCGGCGGATTATTCGGCGCGAAGGGCGCGCAGCTTGCCAAGCTGCCCCACAAGTCTATTTTGCGGAGAAGCGGTACATCGTCGTCGTCTTGTACGTATCGCCGGGCTTCAGCGTGGTAGACGGGAAGTCGGGCTTGTTGGGCGAATCGGGGTAGTGCTGGGTCTCCATGCAGAAACCGCTGCGATGGGCAAACGTCTTGCCCTTACCCTTCAGCGTGCCATCCAGGAAGTTGCCGGTATAGAACTGCAGCGCGGGTTCGGTGGTCAGTACTTCCATCACGCGGCCGGTCTTGGGTTCATGGACTTCGGCGGCCTTCGAGAGCTCAGCGCCGGTCTTGTTGAGGACCCAATTGTGGTCGTAGCCCAGGCCGAATTTGATCTGCGGATCGGCCGCATCGATGCGCGCACCGATGGCAGTCGACTTGGTGAAATCGAACGGCGTGCCGGCGACGGGCTTGAGTTCACCGGTGGGGATGAGCCCGGCGTCGACGGGAGTGAAGCGGTCGGCTGCGATCATCACT
>JBDTPR010000046.1:0-17813 GCA_039932635.1 Candidatus Solibacter sp. | reverse complement strand
GGGTATGCGCCTCGTGCGCGGCCGCGATTTCACCGCGCACGACATCGAATCGGCCACGCCCGTCGCCGTCGTCAACCAGACCCTGGCGCGCAGCATCTGGCCCGGCGAGGACGCTATCGGCAAACGCTTCCGCATGGAAGGCGGCGGCGCCGGTCCGTGGATTTCCGTCGTCGGCATCCTCCGCGATGCCCGTCAATCCAGTTGGTCGGAGAGCCCGGCCGAAGAGGTCTACATCCCCTACCTCCAGGACGCCGACTACCTGCACAAGCCTGGAGGCTACCTTTCCATGACTCTGGTGGCGCGCACCAATGGCCAGACATCCGCTCTCGCCCCTCTGCTGCGCGAGCGCATTCGCGCCATCGACCGCAATATCCCGATCGCCGCTATTACGCCGATGGAGCGCGTCGTGGCCGACGCGATGTGGCAGCCGCGCATGGCCACCAGCGTCCTCTCGGGTTTCGCGTTGCTCGCCCTGGTGCTCGCCGCCACCGGCATCTTCGCCGTGATGAGCTTCCTGGTCACTGGACGCACGCAGGAAATCGGCATTCGCATGGCCCTGGGCGCGCGGCAGTACGACGTGCTGCGCATGGTGCTGTTGCAATCGCTGCGGCCGGTGGCCGTGGGTGTCGCGATTGGCATTGCCGGAGCGCTCGCGCTCACCCGCCTCATGAGGGCGCTGCTTTACCAGGTGAGCCCCACGGATCCGTTGGTGCTGGTTGGCGTCACGATCCTGCTGGCCGCCGTCGCCGCGCTGGCCGGATTGCTGCCCGCTCGCCGCGCGGCGCGCATCGACCCGCTGTTGGCGCTCCGCCACGAGTAACTTGTGGCGCGGGCCCCCTAAAGGGCCATTGCTATAATCGTCACAATGCTCGCTGTCAGGAATTGCCTTCTCATGCTCTCGGCCTGCGCCTCACTCGCGTTCGCCGCACCCGATCCGACGTTCTACAAAGACGTCCTACCCATCCTGCAGAACCGCTGCCAGGAGTGCCACCGCGCCGGCGAAATCGGCCCCATGCCCCTGCTCACCTACCAGCAGGCGCGACCCTGGGCCGCCGCCATCAAGGAATCGGTCCTTCTGAAAAAGATGCCGCCATGGTTCGCCGACCCGAAGCACGGCAAGTTCGCCAACGACCGGTCGCTGAGCAAGGAACAAATCGACACCCTCACGGCGTGGGCCGACAAAGGCGCCAAGCAAGGCGACCCGAAGGACGCACCGGCGCCGCGCGCTTTCGTCGAAGGCTGGAACATTCCCAAGCCGGACCTCGTGCTCGGCATGGCGAAGCCGTTCCCCGTACCCGCCAAGAGTGAAATCGATTATCAGTACGTCGTGCTGCCCACCAGTTTCACCGAGGACAAGTGGGTGCAGATGGCCGAAACGCGCCCCAGCGACCGCTCCGTGGTGCACCACCTCGTCGTCTTCGTGCGTGACCCCAAGAGCCAGTGGCTCCGCGGCGAAGCTCAGCCCGGCATGCCCTTCGTCCCGCCCAAGGGCGGCAAGCGCAACGACATCGGCGGCGAAGGCAACGAGATCCTCACCGTCTATACCCCCGGCATGGTGCCCGACGTTCTCAAATCCAACCAGGCGCGCCTCATCAAGGCCGGCGCCGACATCGTCCTGCAGATTCACTACACGTCCACAAAGAAGGACTCGCAGGATCAGACGAAAGTCGGCCTGGTCTTTTCCAAAGAGCCGCCCACCGAGCGCGTGATGAGCATTCCGCTCAACAACTCGCGCTTCGTGATTCCGCCCGGAGATGCCAATTTCGAACTCGTGGGCAAGGGCCGCGCCATGAACGCCACCAAGATCGTCAGCTTCTTCCCGCATATGCACCTGCGCGGCAAGGATTTCGAATACCGCATGGTCTCGGCCACGGGAGAAGTCACCACCCTGCTCAGCGTGCCGAAGTACGACTTCAACTGGCAGCTTGCTTACAAGCCCGTTGAAGACATCCCGGTGCCGCCCGGCGCGCACCTGGAATACACCGCGCACTTCGACAACTCGGCGAATAATCCGGCGAATCCCGATCCGAAGGCCGAGGTCCGCTTCGGCGAACAGAGTTGGGAAGAAATGGGCATCGCCTTCATGGATTTCACCATGGATGCGAAGCAGGACGCGCGCTCGATCTTCATGCCGCAGCCTCGCCCCGCCGCGCCGCCAAAGCAGTAGGACAGGTCCTACTTCACTACGACATTCACGAGCTTGTCGGGCACGGTGATGATCTTTACCACCTGCTTGCCTTCGATGAAGGGTTTCACTTTTTCGTCCGTAAGGGCTCGCGCTTCGAGCTCTTCCTTCGCCGTGCCGAAGGCCGCGGTCATGCGCCCGCGCAGCTTGCCATTGACCTGAATGACGACCTCGGCCTCGTCTTCCTTGGCGAGTTCGGGGTCGAATGCCGGCCAGCGTTGACGGAAGACGGGGCCTTCGTTGCCGAGTTCTTCCCACATATCCTGCACGACATACGGTGCGAAGGGGGCGAGCATCAGCGCGAGAGTCTGGAGCACCTGGCGCATGGCCTCGGCGGAGATCTCCTGCTCCTCCGCATAAAGCTGATTCACCAACTCCATGATCGAAGCGATGCAGGTGTTGAAGTGCCAGCGTGTCTCGAAATCCTCGGTGATCTTGCGCAGCGTCTGGTGGAGCTTGCGGAGGACCTTGCGGTCTGAGGTGCCGGAGCGCGGTTCGGCCGGAATATTGCGCGTGGTGAAGCGGTAGACGCGGCCCAGGAAACGGTAAGTGCCCTCGGCGCCTTTGTCGCTCCAATCGACTTCCTTCTCCGGGGGGACGTTGGACATCACGAACATGCGCGCGGTATCGGCGCCGAACTTATCGGCGAGTTGGTCCGCGCCCACCACATTGCCCTTGCTCTTCGACATCTTGGCGCCGTTGGCAATCACCATGCCTTGCGTAAACAGGCGGCGCGCGGGCTCGCTGTTTTTGATCAGGCCGATATCGCGCATCATCTTGGTGAAGAAGCGCGAGTAAATCAAATGCAGGATGGCGTGCTCCACGCCGCCGATGTACTGATCGATCTCGAACCAGTACGCGATCTTCGCCGGATCGAACGGCATGGTGGAGTTGTGCGCATCGCAGTAGCGGTAAAAATACCAGGAGCTGTCCATGAACGTGTCCATGGTATCGGTCTCGCGCCGCGCCGCCTTGCCGCATACCGGGCACGCCACGTTGACGAATTCCGGTACATTTTCCAGCGGCGAGCGCCCCGTGCCGGTGATCTCGATGCGGTCGGGGAGGATCACGGGAAGCTGCGCCTCGGGCACCGGCACCACACCGCAATCCGGGCAGTGGATCACTGGGATCGGCGTGCCCCAATAGCGCTGGCGCGAGATGCCCCAATCCTTCAGGCGATAAGTGATGGCGGTCTTGCCGAAGTCCTGCTGGTCGGCGAACGCGCTCATCTGGCGGCGCGCATCGGCACTCGCGAGTCCGCTCCATTGTCCCGAGTTTTCGACGATGCCGTACTCGCAATAGGGCGCGGTCATGCCGGGTTCCACGGCCAGTTCGCCATCCACTGGGCGGACCACGGGGCGCACCGCAATCCCGTACTTGCGGCAGAATTCGAAGTCGCGCTCATCGTGCGCCGGCACGGCCATGATGGCGCCTGTGCCGTAGCCCATCAGGACGAAATTGGCGATCCAGATTGGCACCTTCTCGCCGCTGTACGGATTGATGGCGTAGTGTCCGGTGAAGAGGCCTTCCTTGTCGATATCGCCGGGATCGCGGCCGGCGCGCGAATCCACCATCGCCTTGGCCTTCGCCTTCAAATCGCCATCCAGCAGACCGTCGGTGAGCGGATGTTCGGGCGCGAGAATTACGCAGGTGGCGCCGTAGATGGTGTCCACGCGGGTGGTGAAGACGCGGATCGGCTCGCCAGTGCCATCAAGGTGGAAATCGACCTCGGCGCCTTCGGAGCGCCCGATCCAATTGCGCTGCATGGTGAGCACGCGCTCCGGCCAGCCGCCTTCAAGGCCGGTCATGTCGTCGAGCAACTCGTCGGCGTAATGCGTGATTTTGAGGAACCACTGCTCCAGCGCGCGCTGTTCCACGGGCGTGTCTTCGTGGCGCCAGCAGCAGCCATCCACCACCTGCTCATTAGCCAGCACGGTGGCGCATTTCGTGCACCAGTTCACCAGAGCGCGCTTGCGATAAGCGAGACCGCGCTCCAGCATCTTGAGGAAGAACCACTGATTCCAGCGATAGTACTCGGGCTCGCAGGTGGAGACTTCGCGGTCCCAGTCGTAGCTGAAGGCGAAGCGGCGATGGGTCTTCTTCATCGCGGCGATATTTTCCAGCGTCCACTCGCGCGGAGGCCGGTTGTTCTTGATGGCTGCGTTTTCGGCGGGCAGGCCGAAGGCGTCCCAACCCATCGGGTGCAGCACGTTGAAACCCTGCATCCACTTGTAGCGCGCCAGCGCGTCGCCAATCGAATAGTTGCGGATGTGGCCGATGTGCAGCATGCCGCTGGGGTAAGGCAGCATTTCCAGCACATAGAACTTGGGCCTGGCGGAGTTTTCTTCAGCCTTGTAGAAATCGGCGTCCTGCCAGCGTTCGTGCCACTTCAATTCGATTTGGATATGGTCGTAGGGCTTCTCGGGCATAGGGCCTGCTTGTTTTTGGGGGACTAGGCTTTATGTTAGCAAGCGAGGCAGGAGAAAGGGGCAGGCCGCGTTTCCGGTGAGATTCGCGGCCCTTGCAAGGCGGGCGGTTGCCGTCTAGCGAGTGACCTTCAGGCTCAGGGTACGTGTTTCCTCGTGCCCGGCGCTATCTTGCGCGGTCAACTTGTACTCGGTATCTTTGGTCCCGGTTACTTCCATGCAACGGCTGGTGGATGGCCATGTCTCACCCAGAGCCGGTTCAATACGGACTGCCGACGCATTCGATACGCCATAGCAGACAAGGGCGCGGCTACCGCGGCGGACTTCCACCGGGCTCGCATAAAATGAGAGTACCTTCAACTGGCCGTTTCCGTAGAACGCCAACGCGCTATCGGTCTTCTGGGCCGGAGCAGCGGCGGACGCCGCGCTTTGGGCCACGGCTGGTCCGCGGGAGAGCAGAACCCACCCAAGGAACAGCACGGAGACGGCAATCGCGGCGATCACGAACGGCGCCGGGCGCCGCCGCTCTTCCGCGGGAGTAAATGTAGCGTCAATTTGGGGAGTCATCGTGGGGTGAGTCTACGTCGGGTACGTCTGGTCTTATAGCCACTTTCGATAACACGAGGGGTTAATAGGGTACGGCGAAGGTACTAAGTCAACAGAGTTAGCCCTCAAATGGGGGTGACAGTTATCAATTATCCACCTCGACCGCATTAGAGACCGACTTAGGGGATCCCCGTACACCGGGTCTAATGGGGCACAGCGCACGGCAGGGCTGCGCCGGTGCGTTACCATGTTCCAGTGCAATCTCCCAATCGCAGCAGCCGGTGGTGGGTATGGCTCGCGGACAGCCTGCTGGTGTTCGCCTTTGCCACCGTGCTCGTCCGGCCGCTGTACAAGGCCGAGTACCTGGATGCGTGGAATTCGATTGAGAGCACGTTTATCTCCGACGCCCGCTACCTGAGCGACCACTGGGTTCACCCCGGCTGGCAGCCCAACTGGTACACCGGCACGCGCACCGACTATGTCTACCCGCCGGCCCTGCGCTACGGCACAGCGGCGCTGAGCCGCCTGCGCCACACGTCCACCGCCCGCTCTTACCACCTGTATATCGCCCTGCTTTATGCGTTTGGAATCGCCGCCGTGTACATGTTTGTGCGCGTCGGGTCGGGTTCGCGATGGGTGGCGCTGTGGGCTGCCGTGGCGTCTACCATGATCTCGCCCTCATTCCTGTTCTTGAAAGATTTCCGCACCGATTACCAGGGCATCTACTATATGCCTATACGACTGGGCGCGCTGATCCGCTATGGCGAAGGCCCACACATGTCGGCCTGGGGACTGCTGCCCTTCGCGCTGGCCGCGGCGTGGAAGGGCCTGCGTCGCGGACATCCCGCCCTGCTTGCGCTCTCCAGCATCATCTCCGCATTGCTGGTGGCGAACAACTTCTACGGCGCCACGGCGCTGGCCATCTTCTTTCCGATTCTGGCGTGGTCCGTCTGGCTGGCGGAAGACGATTGGATGGTGTGGGTGCGGGCGGCCGGTATGGCAGCGCTCGCAGTCGGCCTGAGCGCCTTCTGGCTGACGCCTTCGTACGTGCGAATCACGCTCGACAATATGAAGCTGGTCTCGTCGCCTGGACACCTATGGTCGGTCGCGCTCGGCGCCGTCGTGCTGGCGGCGTACATTGCGATCTCCTGGCGGCTCGGCCGCGGACGGCCGGAGCGCGCGTGGGCCGTGTTCTCGCTGGGCGCGTTCGTCATCCTCGTGGTGAACGTCATCGGGAATCAGTATTTCGACTTTCGTGTCTTCGGCGAACCTGGCCGTCTGATCCCCGAACTCGACTTCGTCTTCCTCCTGGCAGCCGGACTGCTGTTCGCCTGGATCGCGCGCCGCGGCCGATGGTTCCGCGCCGTGAGCGCCGTCCTGGCGCTTGCCTGCCTTGTGCCCGGCGTTGGTTACGTGCAGCATGCCTGGACGGTGCTGCCGCCGCGCTACGAAAGTCATCAGCAGCGCGTAGAATTTAAACTCACCGACTGGGTCCATCAGAATCTGCCGGGCGTGCGCACGCTGGCCACCGGGTCGGTGCGCTTCTGGTACAACGCCTGGTACGATTCTCCGCAACTCGGCGGCGGTTCGGAACAGGGGCTGCTCAATATCCATTCGCAGTATGCCTACGGCCATGCCGTCGGCGATGAGGATCCCGAGGTGTGCATCAAGTGGCTACAGGCGCTCGGTACGGGCGCGGTGATCGTCAACGACAAGACCTCGCAAGAGGTCTATCACGATTGGGGCAAGCCCGAAAAGTTCGAAGGCAAACTCGAGAAGGTCTACGACCTCAAGGGCGACCGCATCTACCGCGTGCCACGCCGCTACGAGGCTCTCGCGCGCGTGGTGGATGGGTCGCGGATTCTGGCGATCCGCCAGTCGAAGGAAGAGTTGGATTACGATTCCATCAAGAAATATGTGGATGCCGTGGAGCGCGGTCCCGATGCGCCCGTCGACTACCGCCGCCTGAGTAGCGACGAGGTGCGGCTCAAAGCCCGTCTGGAGGCAGGACAGCGCCTGCTGGTGCAGGAGTCATACGACCCGGCGTGGCGCGCATACGTGAATGGGAAAGCAGTGCCGGCGGCCATCGATCCGGTTGGATTCCTGCTGCTCGACCCCGGTCCCGGCGAGCATGAGGTGTTGCTGCGCTTCGAGACGCCGTTGGAAAATCGCGTGGGCCAGGCGATCAGTGTGCTCGCGTGGTTGGCCGTCGCGCTGATGCTGTGGCGATCGAGGCGCGGCATGCAGGCTGCCGCGCTGTGAGTCGCGTGGAGCGGGTGCGCGCCGCCGCCTATGCCGCGGTGCTGCTCTGGCTCAACGCTTACGTGTGCCGCGACTGGCTGTACCATCCCACCGCGTGGATGAACTCGCTGCACGGCTCGTGGGCCGCGGTGGCGCGCTTGAGCGACGGCTGGCTGCAGCCATCGTGGTGGCCGTTTTGGGACATGGGCATGCCGGCCGAATTCGCCGCGCCGCCGCTCGTGCCGGTAATGGCCGCGGGCATCGCGGGTTTGCGACACGTCTCGCACCTGATGGCCGTGCAGACGGTTTCGGCGATCTTCTACTGCGCGGCACCGGTCGCGCTGTTCCTGCTGGCGTGGGGCATCACGCGGTCCGCGGGCTACGCCTTCCTCGCGGGACTGTTCTATTCCGTGCTTTCGCCCGCGCAACTTCTGGCGACCGACGGCGTCTTTTCATGGGCGGCGTTTCTTGCGCCGCACCGCTTCAATCTTCAAGCCATGTGGGACGAGACGCCGCGCTGTGCGGCGCTCACCTTCCTGTTGCTGTTCCTGCTGCTTCTGGCGCGAGCAGTCGAAGCGCGGCGCGCCGCGTACATCGCTGCGTCCGCGGTTGCGCTGGCGCTGACCATATTGGCGTCGCCGTATGCGGTAGTGGCTGCAGTGGTCGCCGTGTTGTGCCTGCTCACCGCAATGCCCGGCGATGGCTGGACGAAGTTGTGGTGCACGGCTGGCGCCGCGGTGTTGGCCTTCGCATTGGCCGCGCGCTGGCTCCCGCCTTCCGTGTGGCTCGCAATGGGTGCCTCCACTGCGGCGGGCGAGACCTGGAGCATCGCCCAAGTGCAGAATGTCACCAGAGGGGCTGTTGTGTGGTTCTCAGTGGAGTTCGTCACCATAAGGTACGTGCGGGACTGGCGCCTGCGCTTCTTCGCTTTCTGGACGTTCGCCGTTTGCGCCGTGACGATGCTCGCCTCACATGCCGGCCTGCGTATTCTCCCGCAGGCCAGCCGCTTCCGCATCGAGATGGAGGCGGCCATCGCGCTGGCCGTGGTCTTCGGACTGCGACCCTTGCTGGAGCGTCTGCCGTGGAATGTGCGCGGCGCATTGCTGCTGGTGGCCCTCTGGCTGGCAGGCGTTCAGGTGGTGCAACAGCGCAGGCTGGCGAAGGACGTCCTCTATCCCGCGGATGTCGCGACGACGATCGAGTACCGCACCGCCCAGCGAGTGGCACGCGAACTGCCGGGCACGCGCGTTCTATTGCCCGGTTCCATTGCGGCGTGGGCCAATGCATTCACCGACGTCTTACAGGTTGCTGGGGGCTTCGGTGGCATGGCCTACAACGGGGCGCATCAGCGCGCGCTGGCATCCATCTATCGAGGCGATGCCCGCTCGCTACTCCTGCTGGAGGCGTACGGCGTTCGCGCGGTGGTGGTCAGTGGTCCGGAGAGTAAAGAGTATTGGAAGCCGTTCGCGCACCCGTCGATGTTCGAGGGCGGGCTGCCCGTGCTATGGAGTGAGGAAGGCGTGACGGCTTACCGCGTGCCGCGAGATCCGCCGCCGCTTACCTGGAAGTCGCGCAATCATTTTCAGGTGCGCGTGGAAGGGTCGCGGGACGAGGCTATATCGATACCGGTGTCATACCACGCAGGTTGGCATGCCGAGATCGCTGGCCATTCGGTCGCGGTGACTCGAGACGCCTTCGGACTCATGTCGGTGCGTCTTGAGGAGTCGGGCGTGGTCACGGTGGAACTGCGCTACGACGGCGGCTGGGAGTTGCGCCTCTGCGGATGGCTTTCGCTGGGCGCGCTGCTTGTAGCCGCGGCTCTGGTGGTGCGGCGATGATGGGGCGGCGCTACCCCCTCGCGGCCGTCTATCTGGCCGTTCTGACGGCGATTCAAATCTATCTGGCGCACAACCTCTTCTTCGCCGATTTCACCGGCCATATGAACTCACTGCAGGGCCTGTGGATCAGCATGGCGCGCCTTGCCGGGGAACACTGGTTCCGGCCCTCGTGGTGGCCGTACCAGGATGGCGGCGTTCCCTTCGAGCACACCTACATGCCGCTGATTCCAGCGACCACCGCACTGCTGGCGAAGTTTTGGGGCGTGCCCGTGCAGCGCGCCTTCTACAGCGTGATGGGCGTGACGGTGTGCCTCGGCCCGCTGACATTGTTCGTCATGGTCTGGCGCATGAGCGGCGCACCGGGCTGCGCCTTCTGGACGTCGTTGATCTATTCGATGACGTCGCCGGCGCGCGCCCTGCTGCCCGAGGGCGATGTCGATCCGATTCGCTATTGGTCGAGCCTGCGCTTCTACGGCTCCGTGGTGTGGGACGACCTGCCGCACCAGACGGCGATCTGCTTCCTGCCGCTGGCGCTGCTTTTTCTCTGGCGCGCGATGGAGCGGCGACGGCCGCTCGATTACGTGCTGACGGTCGCGTTCATGATGCTCACGGTGTTGCCGAGTGTCTTCGGGGCCACGGGACTGATGCTGGGCGTGGCGTGCATGCTGGCGGCATTGCCCAGGGAACGCTTACGCTCGAATCTGAAACTTGCCGCCGGGCTCGGATTGGCGGCGTATCTCATCGTCTGCCCGTTCCTGCCGCCCTCGTTGATTGCGACGATTCGTTCCAACCAGCAGCAGTTCGTGGAAGACCGCTGGTCGGCTGCCTCGTTTATTGCGCTGGGATTGGTGTGGTTGGGCTGCGCGGCCGTCTGGCTGCTGACCCGGACGGCCGCGCGCCACGTGCGCTTCTTCGCGCTGTTCGCGTGGGTCGCCGCCGCCATCCCGCTGCTCGATGTCTACGCGCATAGCCACTTCATCCCGCAACCCGCGCGCTACACGGCGGAGATGGAACTGGGCATCGCGCTGATAGGTGCGCCGCTGCTGGGCTGGCTCTGGAGGCACACGCCGCGCAAGATCGCGATCGCGATGGCCGCGTTTCTACTGAGTCTGGCGGCGGAGCACGTGGGCGCGTTCGTGCAGTTCACCCAGGAGGCCACGCGGCCCACCGACGTGCGCGGCGGAATCGAATACCGCATGGCGCAATGGGTGGACCGGAACGTGCCTGGCCAGCGCGTCATGGTGCCGGGCTCGATTGCGCAATGGCTCAACGTCTTCAGCACAGCGCCGCAACTCTCCGGCGCGAGCTTCTCCACAACACCCAACTGGAATCAGCAGGACGCGATCAAGAGCGTTCTGACCTGCGACACGCCGCTGCAAGTTGAAATCGCGGTGCTCTGGCTCAAGGCCTTCGGCGCGCAGGCGGCCGCGGCTTCCGGCCCACGCAGTCCCCAGTTCTGGAGGGGCAACAGCTCGACAAAATTCGATGGGCTTATGCCTGTCCTGTGGCGGCGGGACGACACCACAATCTACCGCGTGCCACAGCGCTCCTCCTCGCTGGCCCATGTAATTCCGGCCGGCGCGATTGCGCACCGCACATCTGGATCGCTTCCCACGCGGGAGTTGCGCAAGTACGTCGCGGCGCTCGACGACGTGTCGCTGCCGCTGGCGGAGATGCGCTGGATCAGCCTGAGGCTTGCCGCCATCCGCGCCAGCGTGAGTCGCGGGCAAGTTGTCTCGGTACAGCAGTGCTACCACCCGGGATGGCACGCTGCTGCCAACGGAAAGTCTGCGCCGATACGCCGTGACGGGCTCGGCTTCCTGCTGATTGAGCCTCGGTGCGACGGTCCCTGCGCGATCGAGTTGACCTACAACGGCGGTTGGGAATACTGGCTGTGCCGTGTGCTGGGCCTGCTCACGCTCGCAGCCGTATGCGCGTACGCCGTACAGCAGGCGCGGCGAGCGCTTTGAGCTTGTCGAGATTGCGCCGGTCGTCGCCTTCCACATCAACCGGAGTCTCCAGGATGAATGGCTTGTCACGCAGTTTGGCGTGTGTGAGAATCCGCCGGAAGGCCGCGGCCCCGATGAAGCCTTCGCCGATGTTGGCGTGACGGTCCACATGAGAGCCCAGCGGAAACTTACTGTCGTTGGCGTGGATTACTCGCACATTGGCGAGCCCCAGGATCGCCTCGGCCTGCCGCACCGTCTCGTGCAAGCCGGTGATCGAAGCGATGTTGAAGCCAGCCGAAAGTAAGTGGCAAGTATCCAGGCAGTAACCAATCGGTAGGTCGGTAAGTTCGCCCGCGAGATCGCGCATCGACCGCAGTTCCTCGAAGCGGCTACCTAAGTGGCAGCCTGCGCCCGCGGTGTTCTCCAGGAGCACAGTGAGGTTGTGAGGCGGCAGTCCGTCGGCGGCATCGCGCAATCCCAGCACGAAGGCCGCGATGCCCGCGTCCACCGTGGAATCCCGGTAGCTGCCTGGATGGAGCACCAGGAATTCAGCGCCCAGGATGTGCGCGCGTTCCAGTTCGCCGCGGAAGCCAGCGATCGATTTGGCGCGAATTACCTGGTCGAGCGACGCCAGGTTGATCAGATAATTGACGTGAATTACCAGTGGATGAAGGTCGTAGCGCTCTCTCGCGGCCTGGAGGAGGCTGACTTGACAGGGATCCGGCGTCCCGGCCCGCCACATGCGCGGGCTCGCGGAAAAGATCTGGAACGTGTTAGCGCCCAGTTCGGCCGCCCGGAGTGCTGCTTTCTCCAGGGAACCGGACGTGAACGTGTGTATGCCGAGTCGCACCGAACAATGCTAACAGTAAAAAGGTTGGCCAGCCTTACGCGATGTGATGCTGTGCGTTATAGGAGACCGCTTCGGGAGTGTGGCGCAAAGACACGTCTGCATAATCGGCCGCGGTAACAGGCATTTCCCACGCCACCGGGTATTCCCGCAGGCAGCGCGGACAAATGTACTTACCGTGCATCGGCCACATAGCTTCGTTGTGCATCTGCTTACACCATGTGCTTCGAATCCAGTCGATCATAAATCTAACCTCCACTGAAGTACGCGTAAAAGCTTCGCGTCCTGGCTAACCTTGGCCACAGAGAGCAATTCAATTACCGAATAGTAGTGGCAGTGCGCGAACCATCGTTGCAGCGCTTCCGTACGCCTCCGAACAAATCAAAGCTTGACTCGCGGTCACCTCAATCGTATGATTCAATCAGTCGATTGAAGTGCTGGAATGAGCGATACCAAGGAAAAGATTCTCGACACCGCGGAATGGCTCTTCGCGGAGCAAGGCTATGCCGCCACCTCACTACGACAGGTGATTGCAACTGCAGCCGTTAACATCGCCGCGGTGCATTACCACTTCGGCACCAAAGAAGACCTTCTGGACGCCGTGATATTGCGCAAAGTGGCGCCCGTTAATGCCGCCCGATTGGCTTGGCTGGACCGGGTGGAAGCGGCGGCCGGCCACGGGCCCCTGAGGGTCGAACACGTCCTGGAGTCCTTTTTCTTACCTACCGCGGAGACCGCACAACGGAATCCCGAGTTTGTCCGCCTGATGGGGCGAATGCTCACAGAAGGCATGATGCCGTCGCTGGTAGAGAAGCATTTCCACAGTACGGCGATGCGCTTCGTCAATGCTCTGCGCAGGGCAATCCCCGGCTTACCCCAGGAAGAACTAATGTGGCGCGTACATTTCATGGTGGGGGCGATGGCTCACGCCATGTGTATGAAGCCGATTCTTACCGGCATAGAGGGGAATACGCCGGATATGGCTCTACGCATGCGCCGTCTGGTCACCTTTTTAAGCGCCGGATTTCGAGCCGCGGCGACACCCGCCGCCAAGGAGAAGTAGATGCGAGCGGTTTGTATTATGCTGTGCGCGGCCACCCTGTCCGCGGCGCCGTTGGAACTGAGTTTGAAGCGCGCCGTGCAACTGGCGGTGTCGCCCGAGGGAAGCACGCGCGTCAAGTTGGCGGAGGAGTCGCGCAAGCAGGCGGATTCGCGCAGCACGCAGGCGAAGGCCGCGCTGCTGCCTGACCTGTCCGCCGGCTTCAACGTGCAAAGCCTCACGCGCAACCTGGCCTCCGTGGGCATCGGAGTGGGCGCGCTGATCCCGATTCCGGGCTTCAAATTCCCCACCTTCGTGGGCCCGTTCACAGCGCTCGATGCTCGTGTTTCGGCATCGCAGAGCATACTCGATTTCAGTTTGCTCCGGCGTTATCAGGCGTCGAAGGTTGTGGCCGCGTCGGCGCGCTCCGAAGTCCGCGGCAGTGAGGAAACGGTGGCCGCGCAGGTGGCCCGCGCCTACCTCTCGGCGGTCCGCGCCGACGCGGATGTCGAAGTGGCGAAGGCTAACCTCGCGCTTTCCGAGGCCGTACTGAGGCAGGCGGAGAATCAGAAGGCGGCGGGCATCGGCACGGGCATCGAAATTACGAGAGCTCGCGTACAAATGGCTAACGACCGGCAGCGCCTCCTGGTGTCGGAAAATGCGCGGCGCGCCGCCGGATTGCAGCTTTTGCGTGCTATTGGTCTGCGCCTGGATACCGAGCTTTCGCTCACTGACAAACTCCAGTACATCCCGGTCGACACGTTGACGTTGGAGCAGGCGAAGGCGCAGGCGATGAAGACGCGTCCCGATCTGGAAGCGCAGGCGCAGCGGGAGGACGGCGCCCGCTTGTCCGCCGTCGCCACCAAACTCGAGCGCCTGCCCAGCGTGGCCGCCTTCGGCGATTACGGCGTCAATGGCACTGGGTTCGATGCCGCGCTGCCTACCCGTACCGTCGGTATCTCCGTGCGCGTGCCGATTTTCGATGGCGGCCGCCGCGATGCGCGTCGGGCGGAGAGCGCCTCGCAGTATCGCGCGGAAAAGGTCAAGACCGGCGACCTCAAGGAACAGATCGAACTGGACGTGCGCCTGGCGTTGGACGCGCTCCACTCGGCTGAGGAACAGGTGAAGGTCGCCAAGGAAGGCCTGGAACTCGCCGAAGCCGAACTGACACAGGCGCGGCGCCGTTATGAGGCAGGCGTGGCGATCGGCGTGGAAGTGACCGACGCGCAAAGCCGCCTGGAGCGCGCCAGGGACAACCAGACCTCTGCCCTCTATAACTACAACGTAGGCAGGATCGACCTCGCCCAGGCTATGGGTGCAGTGCGCAAGAGCGTGGAGTAAGTGACCTTATGAAGAAGCGAATTCTGATTCTCGTGGTGATTCTCGTGGCGGCCGGCGCGGCGATCTGGGCGTTCCGCGGTATGGGCAAACCGCCCGACAACCGTCTGATGATTTCCGGCAACATCGAGTTGAATGAGGTCACGATTGCCTTCAAGACCGCGGGCCAACTGATGGAGCGCACCGTTGACGAAGGCGACGCGGTGAAGAAAGGCCAGGTCATCGCGCGTCTGGATCGCGCGCAACTGATGGCGCAGCGCGACCGTGAGATGGCGGGCCTCGCGTCCGCCGAATCGCAACTCGCCCAGGCGCAGACCGCGTTGGAATTCCAGCGCGCCAGTCTGTCGGCCGATCTGGAGACCCGCCGCGCCGACGTTGGGTCCGCCGAAGCGCGCCTTGCCGAATTGCAGAACGGCGCGCGCCCCCAGGAAAAGCAGGACGCCCAGGCATCGGTAGACGCGGCGTCCAGCGAGGCGGCCCGCGCACAGCGCGATTGGGATCGCGCGCAGACCCTCTATAAGAATGACGACATCTCCACCGCTCAGTTCGATCAATTCCGCAATCGCTTCGAAAACACGCAGGCCATGCTGAAGCAGGCGAAGGAGCGGCAGTCGCTGGTGGCGGCGGGTCCGCGGGTGGAACAGGTGAACGCGCAGTCGGGACAGGTGGCGCGAGCGCGCGGCGCGGTGAAACAGGCCGAAGCGAGTTCCATCGAAGTGAAGCGGCGCGAACAGGAACTCACCACGCGCCGCGCCGAGATTGCGCGCTCTCGCGCCAGTGTAGAGTTGATCGACCGGCAACTCGCCGATCTCGAAGCCATATCCCCGGTGGATGGCGTGGTGCTGCTGAAGGCGGCCGACCCCGGCGAGATTCTGGCCCCCGGAGCCACCGTGGTCACGGTCGGCGATATCGATCACCCGTGGCTGCGCGGCTACATCAATGAGACCGACTTGGGGCGCGTGAAATTGGGCTCCAAAGTCAGCGTTACTACGGACTCGTATCCCGGCAAGACTTACAGCGGGCGCATCACCTTCATCTCCTCGCAGGCGGAATTTACACCCAAGCAGATTCAAACAAAACAGGAGCGCGTCAAGCTGGTCTACCGGGTGAAAGTGGAAGTCGAGAACCCGGGCCGCGAACTCAAATCGAATATGCCTGCGGATGCCGAAATCCTGCTCGGTCAATGATGGCGGGGCCAGTGATGGAAAGCATCATCGAGACTCGCGGGCTCACCAAGCGCTTCGGCGATTTGCTGGCGGTGGACCATTTGGATCTGGCCATCGCGCCGGGCGAAATCTTCGGACTCGTGGGCCCCGATGGCGCGGGCAAAACCACCACGCTGCGCATGCTCTGCGGCCTGATGGATCCCACCGAAGGCACTGCGCGGGTAGCCGGGCACGACGTGGCGCGCGAGTCGCGATCCGTGCGCGATGAGATCGGCTACATGGCGCAGCGCTTCGGCCTGTACCAGGATCTGACCGTGGAAGAGAACATGATCTTCTACGCCGACCTCTTCAATATCACCGGTCCGGCGCGCACCGACCTGACCGCGCAACTGCTGCGCATGACGCGCATGGAACCGTTCGCCTCGCGTCCCGCGGGCAAGCTCTCCGGCGGCATGAAGCAGAAGTTGGCGTTGATGTGCACGCTGCTGCACCGCCCGCGCATCCTCTTTCTGGACGAACCCACCAACGGCGTGGATCCGGTATCGCGCCGCGATTTCTGGGCAATCCTCTACCAGCTTCTACAGGACGGCATTACCATCTTCATGACCACGTCGTACCTCGACGAGGCCGAGCGCTGCAATCGCGTGGGCCTGCTGCACAAGGGCAAACTGGTTCGCTGCTCCACGCCGGAAGTCATGAAAGCCGAGACCGGCAGCAACAGCCTGGAAGGCGCCTTCATCAAGACCATCCATGCGCTGGAAGGCGTGGTGACCCCATGAACTCCGTGGTGGTCGAAGACATGGTGAAGAGGTTTGGCAGCTTTGTGGCAGTGGACCACGTCTCGCTGGCCGTGGAGAAGGGCGAGATCTTCGGCTTTCTCGGTCCCAATGGGGCAGGGAAGTCTACCACCATTCGCATGCTGTGCGGCCTGCTCACGCCCACTTCGGGGCGCGGCTCGGTGAACGGATTCGATGTCGGGAAACAGCCCGAGGAGATCCGCCGGACCATTGGCTACATGTCGCAGAAGTTCTCGCTCTACGACGATCTCACGGTGGAAGAGAATATCGATTTCTTCACCGGCATCTACGGCGTGGCGCGCGAGAAACGTGCCGACCGCAAGCGTTACGTGCTGGAGATGGCCAACCTCGCCGACCGCCGCGGCACATTGACTCGCACACTCTCGGGCGGCTGGAAACAGAGGCTGGCATTGGGTTGCGCGATTCTGCACGATCCCCCCGTGCTCTTCCTTGACGAACCCACTTCCGGCGTGGACCCGCTGGCGCGCGGCGCTTTCTGGCGCCTGATCCACGACCTCGCGGGGACCGGCCACACGATTTTCGTCAGCACGCATTACATGGACGAAGCCGAGTACTGCAACCGACTGGCGTTGATGTACCGCGGTAAGGTGATCGCCCTGGGCTCGCCGTCGGAACTGAAAGCGGGAATGGCGTCGCACGGTCTCTTGAACCTGGAGTCCTCAGACCCGCTGGCCACTATGCGCGCGCTCGCAGGGCTCACAGGCGTGCGCGACGTCGCCGTATTCGGCGGCGGTCTGCACCTCGTGGTGGACGACGCTGCCGCTACTGGTGCGCGCGTGCGCGAACGCCTGCAGGCGCAGGGCATCGTGGTGCGCAAGCTGGAAGAGATCGCGCCCTCCATGGAAGATGTCTTCGTGGCGCTGATCGAAGCGGAGGATAGGAAAGTTGCATGAGCTATCGCCGCATTCGCGCCATCTTTGTCAAGGAACTGCACCACATCACGCGCGATGCGCGCAGCCTGGCGTTGGCGCTGGCGCTGCCCTTGCTCATGCTGTTGCTGTTCGGCTATGCGCTGAGCCTCGATGTGGACCGCATCCCCACCATGATCTACGACCAGGACCATAGTGCGCAGAGCCGCGACTTGATCCGCGAGTTTCAGGGATCGCGCTTCTTCGAGATCCGCGGCATGGCCGACAATTACGCCGCGATCGAGTACGGCATCGACCGCAGCCGCGTGCTGGTTGGCGTCGTCATTCCGGTGAGCTTCGGGCGCGAACTGGCGGCCGGGCCCAGGAAGCGTGCGATCAGGTAGGCCGCGGTGCGGCCGGCGGCCCGGTTGTCCAACCCCACGTAGGCTGCGCGGCGCGAGTTCGACAGGTCGGAGATCAGCGTGACGATCGGGATACCCTCGTCTGCCAGTGTCGCCACCGCTTCGCGTACCAGCGGATGCTCGAGCGCCATGAACGCGATGCCGTCGCAT
>JBDTPR010000045.1:0-18065 GCA_039932635.1 Candidatus Solibacter sp. | reverse complement strand
CCTGCAGCTCGGGAAGCAATTGGTCGGTGCGGATTTTCAGATCGCCCGCCGCAAAGGTATAGTCCACACCGAAGGACATCCACGTCTTCGGCCGGAAGCCGAATTGGGTCGCAAAACCGTGCTCGAAGAGGCTAACTGCTGGACTATCGAGGAACCCGTAGCCCCCATAAATGTCGTACCGAGGAACATTCGTTTGTTGACTGCGGAGCGGCAGGGAAAGAAAGAAGAGGGTCCCCAGGGTGAAGAGACTTGCCCGGCGTTTGTCGAACATACCGTCCTCCAAAGATTGTCGGCGCATCCAGGCCGGTCAACCGTCGTTTCTAAGGTAATTGCATCGGAAATGATGCGGATTCACCGCAAAATATGGTGGCCCAGATGTCGCGCACGCCACTGTGGCATTGACAGCCCCAATGCTTCTAGCAGTATGTTAACAGGTTTAATCGGATCCTGATCTACCAAAAGAAGGACTGTCCCCGGATCGGACAAACTTGCCCGGCCCGCTTACTGCCCGCGAGCCGGAGTTTCTCGAACCGTGATCTCTGCGCTTATCTCTGCGTCTCTGCGTCTCAGCGGTGAAATCATAGCTGCAAGAGCTGCGCACTACGCCACTAGTCGAGCCCGCGACGCCAAAAGACATACGAGAGCGTCCACAGCGCCGCCGTGGCTGCGGCAAACCCCCATGCCTCCGGCCCATCGCCCACCGAAAGGTGCGCGATCAGCGCCGAGGCCAGGTTGATAGCGAAGCCCGCGTAGGCCCACTCCTTGACCCGCGCCGGCACAGGCGCCATTAACAGCACCACGCCGATCAGCTTCGCCAACGAGAGTTCCACCCGGAAGTAGCTGGGGAAGCCGAGATGGTCGAACGCCTGCGCCACTTCGGGCAAGCGCAGTTGCGCATAGGCCGTAAAGCTCATCTGCAGGCAGAAGAGCGTGGTGACAATCCAATAGACAACGGTCTTAGTCTCAAAGTTGGCCTTGGCGGCCATCAGAGTCGGTTTCTGCAAAGTCGTTTCCATGATCTCTCCTTTACTGCTCGCTGAATTGCTTGGCGTACTCCGCGCTCAATCCCTGCCACCCCTCGAATTGCATGGCGTCCCCGCCGGCGATGCGCCCGATCGGCTCACCGGCCAGCAGCCGCTCCAGCACGTCGAAACAGATGTGCCACCCCGCCGCGCCCCACGCAATGTAGCGGCGGTCGATGTTGTGCCACAGCGTCAGGCGCGTGCCGCTGCCTTGCGGCTCCAGCTCCCACCGCAGGTCGCCGCCGCCCCAGCCGTACTCCAATATCCTCGGCGGCTCGGCCCGCTTCACCGTAGTCTCGGAGACCTGCGGCTGCGGCGTTCCCACCGTTGAGAGTTTCACCGGCCCTACACCGTCCAGGCTCCGGTCCGCCTCGAACGGCGCCCACTGGGACAATTGTCCAGGCTCCGTCAGTGCCTGCCAGACCAGCGCCGGCGCGTGACGCATTTCCCGCACCAGTATCAGAGTCCACTTCTCTCCGTCCTTCCGTACCTGCGCCCCGCTGGCCGGTCCCGGCATATATCGATCGCGATCGGTCATTTCTTTCTCCTTGTCTTCTTCTTGCTTATGGCCGCTTCTTCCATGCGGTCCAGGTGCCGTTCCAGCTCGTCTACATGGGCCGACCAGAACCGGCGGAACGGCGCCAACCACGCATCCAACTCCTGCAAGGGTTCCGGTCTCAGCCGGTACAGGCGGCGCTGTGCGTCCACCGTCGATTCCACAAACCCGGCATCGCGCAGCACACGCAGGTGCTTGGACACCATCGGCTGCGGCATCCGCAGTTGTCGCTCAATCTCTCCCACCGACTGTTGCGACGAAACCAGCAGGCTCAATATCGCGCGGCGGTTCGGCTCCGCAATGATTTCGAATACGGATTCCACTCTCTTTATATACCGTGAAACGTATATACGTGTCAAGGTATATAATCGGCGGGAGTCTGGTGGAGCGCCTTTAGGCACTCTAGCGGCGAGCTAACTTTTTACCTTAAAAAGCGTGGCCCCGTTTTCCCACGTGATCCGGCGGAAGATCTCGGGCGATGCCGAGCGCTGCAGCACACTCAAAGTCTCCCGCGCGACGCACTTACCGGCCAATCGGTTTGCCTCCGGATTATTACCCTGCGAGACTCCCGAGCCCTTGCCGTCCGCGCAACTGCAGTCGCTGCCGAAGATCAGCTTGCCCTCATGGCGCTTGATAAAACCTTGCGAGAATTCCGGATCGCGGGAAAGCGCGTTATTGCCGGAATTGGCCGACATGTCCGCGTAGAGGTTCGCAAAATCGGAGAGCCAGCGATCCGTCAGCCCTCCCTTCTTAATGGGACCCGCTGGATAGCCGCGGTCCGTCGGAACATCGGCGCTGATGTGCGCCCAGAACAGGTCGCCGTGGCCGATGAACTTCGTCCGCGGATAGGCGCGCAGAACCTTGTCGAACTCGGTGTAGCCCGTGTTGTACGGAAGTTCTCCCTCGAAATGCGGGAACGTCTGAATGTGCATCATCACCGGCGCCTGAAGCTCCGCCGCAATGTCGTAGACCCGCCGCATTTCCGCCGAGTCCAGCGCCAGGTGGAACTTCAACTCGCCGATGCTGACGGCGCCGCCCTTGATCGCGTCGCGCAGCGTCTTATCCATATCCGCCTGCGACGGATCGATCCTCACCGACCGCACAAAATGTCCGGCACGCCGCTCCATTTCAGCCTTGGCGCGCTCCTCGTCGGCCGCCGCCGTCAACAGCACCGCATGGGTGACGCCGCAGCCCTGCATGTGGGTGAAACACGCATCCGCGTTCGCGCGGAGATGCAAGTGCGTATCCAGCACCGGCCCGCCCCATGGCTGCTCAGTCTGGGCGGCCAAGCGCACCGCGGCCGCCGCCGGCAGAATCGATCGCAGAAACGTCCTTCGTCGCATCGCACACCTCCCATAGTGGGGCAGAATTCATTCTGCGTACCGACTTCAATCGGTACACCGGCCGAAAGGCCGGAGTCTTTCTTGCAGAGTCTATCACCGCCGAGAGGGCCTGCATAGTTCCGAGTCCAGGATCTAAACGTCGTAAGGCGGCCACAGCGGCAGCAGCTCCTCCTTTGAGAGGAGAAAGGAATCGATTCCTTGCAGTCCGGGCTCACTTCGAGCCCTCCAGTTAATGGATTAACGGCGCGGTTTCCGAATCGTCAACCCAAAAAGACATTGACTTGAATTTTGTTTTACGATACAACAAAATGGCTCCTCCTGAGTCGTATGACAAAATCCAATCGCACTCCTAAAAAGAAGATGACGGGCGCCTTCCCGGCCATCGACACCATTCCCTACGAAGGGCCCAAGTCCAAAAACCCGCTCGCCTTCAAACATTACGATGCCGGTGAAATCGTCGAGGGCAAGACCCTGCGCGACCACCTGCGCTTCAGCGTGGTTTACTGGCACACGTTTCGAGGCACTGGTAGCGACCCGTTCGGACCCGGCACAATGTTGCGTCCGTGGGACGACGGTTCGAACACCGTCCTCAACGCGCAGAATCGCGTGCGTGCCGCCTTCGAATTCATCCAGAAATTAGGCGCGCCTTACTACGCCTGGCATGACCGCGACGTCGCGCCCGAAGGCCGGACGCTGTCCGAAACCAACCGGAACTTCGACGCGGTCGCCAAAGTTATGAAGGCGGAGCAGCAGCGCACCGGCATCAAACTCCTTTGGGGCACGGCCAACCTCTTTTCTCATCCCCGTTTTGTGCACGGCGCCAGCACCAGTTGCAACGCCGACGTCTTCGCGTTTGCTGCCGCGCAGGTGAAAAAGGCCTTGGAGGTCACCCACGAACTGGGCGGCGAGGGCTATACCTTCTGGGGCGGGCGTGAAGGCTATACCACGCTGCTGAATACCGACATGAAGCGCGAGCAGGAGCATCTCGCGAAATTCCTGCACCTTGCCGTGGCGCACAAGAAGCAGATCGGATTCAAGGGCCAGTTTTACATCGAGCCGAAACCCAAGGAACCCACCAAGCACCAGTACGATTACGATGTCGCGGCGTGCCTCAACTTCCTCCGCGAATACGATTTGCTCCCGCATTTCAAGCTCAACGTCGAGGCGAATCATGCCACGCTCGCCGGTCACACCATGCAGCACGAGCTGGAAGCGGCCGGTTCCGCAGGCGCCCTTGGCTCCATCGACGCCAACACCGGCGACGAATTGCTCGGCTGGGATACCGACCAGTTCCCCACCAGCATTTACCTCGCTGCCTACACCATGTTGAGCGTGCTGAAGTACGGTGGGTTCAAGACCGGCGGAGTCAATTTCGACGCCAAGGTTCGCCGCGAGAGCTTCGAACCCGTGGATCTGTTCTACGCCCACATCGGCGGCATGGACACCTTCGCCCGCGGTTTGAAAATCGCCGCGGCCATTCGCAAGGATGGGCGCCTGGCCGAGTTCGTCAAGCAACGCTACGCGTCGTGGGATTTGGGAATTGGCGCCAAGATCGAGGCCGGCAAAGCTTCGCTGAAGGAAATCGAGGCCTACATTTTGAAGAAGGGCGACGTGGGGAACAATGTCAGCGGCCGCCAGGAGCTCCTGGAGAACCTGATCAACGACTTCATCTGATCGCCTTGGCGCGCTCCAGCCGCGCCGCGAAATCCCGTAGGTAATCGAGCCGCCAGCGGCTTACGTTCTTTGCACCGGCATGGACGCCTTCCGCCATAGCGGGGTCGGGATCGTCGATCCACCAATTCGGGTGCACACTCGAAGCGTGGCTGGTGCGCGACGCCGGCGGCAGTACGGCGGTGAATTTGCCGGACTTGCCGTCGAGCCCGCGAAAATCGCTTTGAATCTGGTACGGCCACACCTTTGCGTCGCGCGGCGAAAAACGGAAGCGCAGCACGCGGCCATCGTTGCCAGTCTCGGCCGCGATGCGGCCATCGAACAGCACCTTCGCGGTATGCCTCGCGGTCATCCCGGCGGGGAGCGGCAGGGCGAACTCCGTGACGCCGAACGCTTCCACCTGATCGGCTTCGGTAGTTAGGCGCGTGAACACCGTCTTTCGTTCGTCCCACAGGCGCACGAATTTGCCGCCCCATCCAGGCTGCGTCGGATCGCCGGGAGTGCCGTGCAACAGGTGCACCACTGCCGGGCTATCGCCCATCTTGATGGTGCCGTTCAACAGAGTGGCAAAGTAATCGCCGAGTGCGCCGTGTCCCGCAACGTGGGCGGTTACGAATGCGGCATTCCCCCATTCGCCCGATTGGTTGCCGCCGGTGAACCAGCCCCTAGGTTGAGTTGGCCTCGATCATCCAGAGTTTCGGGTGGTTCGCCTCAATGTAGTTATAGGCGTTGACGCTCCACATCTTATTCGGCCCGCCGATGAAGTAGACGCGGAGCTTCGGAAGGATGTCGGGAGCGTCGTGCAGTGCCTGCGCCAGATCGTCGATTCCGCCCCACACCAATACGTAGAGCGGCCGCGAATCGGCGCGCCGCGCGCATTCCACAATCCACCTCGATCCCTCAGTGGCCGCTGCGAAACCGTTGAGTCCAGCGCCATCGATCGCGCCTTGCTTTGAGATCGCGCGCAAGGCGTCAGGCGCCGGATACTTTGCCGAATGGGTCTTCAGGTTGGCGTAGTCGCGGGCATAAAGATCGATGATCTGAAGGATGTGCTCCTTGCGGCCCGGCCCGTAGGGCGAGGAGATGATGCCCTCCACGTCGAACATGTCGGCGTACAGCAGGAAATGCACCATGGACTGAAAGTCGTCCGGGTCCGTACCGCCGATGTCTGAACTCACGATCACGCGCTGGCGGGCAGCGTCGCCGCCTTGCGGCGTGGCCCACCCCAGTAGGGATGCCGATGTCAGAAGGACTGCCAGCCGAAGAAAAGTCATGGCTCTCGAATGCCAGCATATCTCACGGGACCATCTGGCGGAGATGCCTAGGCGGCCTTGCGGCGTCCAGAGGCCTTCTTGGGACGAGCGGTTTCCGATTTAGCCTTCGACGGCTTGTGCGCGTTCAAGCTGCGCTTGAGCGCCTCCAACAGATCAACCACGGGAGCCTTGCGCGGCTGCTCCGTGACGGTAATCTCCTTGCCCTTCTGTTTTTGCTTGATCAGCCGCTCGACATTCTCCCGATAGGTATCCTGGAACTGGTTAGGCTTAAACGGGGCAGTCAGGTGGTTGACCAGACTCTTAGCCAGTTCCAATTCCTTGGCGGAGTACTTCGACGACGGCGTCTCGCTCTTATTGGCCTTATGCAATTCTGCCGGGTAGAACAGAGTATGCAGCACCAGTCCACCGCCTGAGGGACGTATCAGCACGAGGTGCTCCCGATTATGCATTGCGACCTTCGCAATAGCGTCCTGACTGGTTTCTGACAACGCAGCCAAGAAGAGCACATACGGCTTGGCGGAACTGCTCTCCGCGGCAACGTAGTACGATCTCTCGAACAAAATGGGGTCCACCTCGTCGCTGGCGACGAACTGCAGAATCTCCATCGTGGTCGCCGTCGGCGGAGCGATCTTCTTCAACTCTTCATCTTCAACAGCTACGTACTTACTCTTGCTGGTCTGGTAGCCTTTGATGATCTCCGATCGATCGATGGGCTTGTTTTCCGCCGCACAATACCAGACTTCCTTAACCCGCGACATGTCCTTCTTATGCAGCATGTGAAAGTGAACCGTTTCGCCCCGTGCGGCCGCGAACAACCGCACGGGAAACGACACCAGTCCGAAGCTGATAAACCCCTTCCAGACGGTGGACGGCATGATCAGCTCGCCTTCTGGTCGCCGCGATCGCCCTGCCCTTTCGGCACTATCGTCTTGGCCTTGCTCCGGCGGTCTGCAGCCAGCGATTTGCCGACGTTGACCTGCTCCTCGGTGAACTGCCCTTGTTCATTTCGGCGCGCATAGCGCTTGTCGCCCTTGTGCGGTTCAATGACTTCTCTCTTCGTCATAGCTCGCCTCCAATCGACGAATTGGATGCATTTCGGAGTCCATTGTGAAGCCGCCGACCAAGGCAGGGTCCACAGCCCGATCGTAATCCAGCTAGGCTATGTGTGAAGGAACTCATGAGACGCACACGAAGAACGTTCCTGCAACTCTCGGCAGCCGCGCTGTCGGCACGCGCCCACGCGCAAGCGCCGACCGCTGCCCGACAGCCCTGGTATCTGCGCACCTATCGCTGGGGACAAACCAACATCACCGAAAAAGATCCCGATCAATACGACATCCCGTGGTGGAGGGAGTATTGGAAGCGCACCGAAGTGCAGGGCGTCATCATCAATGCCGGCGGCATCGTGGCGTACTATCCCAGCAAGTTCCCGCTGCACCATCGCGCGCAATTTCTGAATAACCGCGACCTCTACGGCGATCTCGCCAAGGCCGCTCATGAGGACGGTCTCATCGTGATGGCGCGCATGGATTCCAACCGCGTCGCCGAAGACTTCTATCAGGCGCATCCCGACTGGTTCGCCCTCAACGCCGAGGGGCAGCCGTATCGCGCCGACGACAAGTACATCACGTGCATCAACAGTCCCTACTACGACCAGTACCTGCCCGACGTCCTGCGCGAAATCATCCAGCGCTCCCACCCGGAGGGCATCACCGATAACAGCTGGGCAGGCATGGGCCGCGGCAGCATCTGCTATTGCGCCAACTGCGAACGGAAGTTTAGCGCGAAGGTCGGGCAGGCCATACCGCGCCGCGCGAATTGGGACGATCCCGCTTACCGGCAGTGGATCTTGTGGAACTATGAGCGCCGCACCGAAGTCTGGGACTTGAACAATCGCGTGACCCAGGCGGCCGGCGGCGCCGATTGCATCTGGTCCGGCATGAACAGCGGCTCCGTGACCACCCAGGCCGGCTCCTTCCGCGACCTGAAGGCGATCTGCAGCCGCGCCCACATCATGATGCTCGATCACCAGCGGCGTAACGATTCGACCGGGTTCCAGCAGAATGGCGACACCGGCAAGCGCGTCCACTCTTTGATGGGCTGGGACAAATTGGCGCCAGAGAGCATGGCGATGTACGAGAACGGCCGCACTCAATACCGGGTCGCCAGCAAGCCCGCGGCGGAGGCGCGCATGTGGATGATCGCCGGCATGGCTGGCGGCATTCAACCCTGGTGGCACCATGTGGGCGCGTATCACGAAGACCGCCGCATGTACCGCACGGCCGAGCCCGTGATGAAGTGGCACAAAGCCAATCAGGCGTATCTCGCCAATCGAAAACCCGTCGCCACCGTCGGCCTTGTGTGGTCGCAGCGCAATACTGATTTCTACGGCCGCGACAACGCCGCGGAACTCGTGGACGCGCCCTACGAGGGATTCGCGCAGGCTCTGATCCGCGCTCGCATTCCTTACCTGCCGGTCCACGCCGCCGATATCGATCGCGAGGCGGCCAGCCTTTCCACACTGGTCCTGGCCAACGTCGGCGCCCTCTCCGATGCGGAGTGCGAAGCGGTGCGCCGCTTCGTGGCGCGCGGCGGCTCGCTGGTGGCCACCGGTGAGAGAACGATGTACAACGAGTGGGGCGACGCGCGTGCCGACTTCGCACTCGCGGATCTGCTGCGTGTCCATGCGCAGCCGAAGCCCGCGAGCGCATCGGGCGCCGGCGGACGGCGTGCAGCAACGGCCTCCATCCACACTTATCTACGCCTGCACCCGGAGCTACGCGGCGGCGTGTATGGTCCCAGGAATGGCAAGGAACCCGCCGCCACCGGCACGCGCCACGCCGCGCTGAAGGGCTTCGAAGAGACCGACATCATCCCCTACGGAGGCACGCTCGCGCCCCTGCGAGTAGACCCGGGAGCGGCCACGCTGCTCACCTTCGTGCCCGCCTTTCCGGTCTATCCTCCCGAAACTGCGTGGATGCGCGAGCCCGATAGCGGCATCCCCGGACTGGTGGTCAGCGAGGCCGCGGGTGGTGGACGCGTGGCATACCTCGGCGCCGATCTGGATCGCCGCTACCTTCGCGAACTGATGCCCGACCACGCGAATCTGCTGGCGAACGTAGTTCGGTGGGCTGCTCAAGACAGCATCCCGTTACACGTGGAAGGCGTTGGCCTGGTGGATTGTCACCTCTACCAACAGGAGGCCCGCGCAATTCTGCACGTTGTCAATCTCACCAGTGCGGCCACGTGGAGAGCGCCCATCGACGAGCTGATTCCCGTCGGACCTTTTCGCGTGAGAGTCAGGCTGCCGCGAGGCGTGTCCGCCCGGAGCGCCAAACTTCTGGTCTCTAACGCCACTGCGCCGGTGACCGTCGCTCGTGGCTGGGCCGAACTGCAGGTCAAATCGATTCTGGATCACGAAGTCATCGTACTCGCCTGATCAAGGCATGCGCCATTCGAAATGTGAGGTCTAAGAAGATGAATGCAAATCGCCGTCAATTCGTTTCCACCGCTCTCGCAGGGGGCGTCGCTTCCCTGTCGCTAACCGGTTCCGCGGCCGCGGCAACCGACGCGGTAAACGCGCGCTACAAGAAGTTGGATGAGATTCTGCAGCAGCCCGTGTTAAAGAAGCAACTCTTCAGCACGCCCGTGATTATCGAGACGCTGGAACTGGTGCGCCTCAACAACAGCTTCCTTTGCAGGGTGCGCTCCAGCGATGGCGCGGAAGGCATGTCCGTCGCACACAGCGGAATGAGCACGCTCTTCCCCATCTTCCTCAAGAACCTGCAACCCTTCTTCATCGGCAAGGACGCGCGCGAGCTGGACCTGATTCTGGAAAAGGTCTTCATCTACAATTTCAATTTCCGCTACAACGGAATTTCGCTCGGCCTGCCGCTCGCCACCATCGAGTTTGCCATTCTCGACATGCTCGGCCGTATGGCGAAAAAGCCTGTCGGCCAGTTGATCGGCGAGATTCACAATCCCGAAGTCGGTCTCTACATGGCCACCGAGTGGCGCGAGAAGCCGGTGGAAGAGTCCATCGAATTGATCAAGCACGCTTTCGCGTCGTATGACCTGCACGCCCTCAAGATTAAAATCGGCGGCCTCATGTTCATGACCACCAACATGTACGCCACGGGGCCCGCCGGCCGCACCGAGCGCATGATCCCCTTGGTCCGCAAAACGTTCGGCGACAACGTTGCGTTGTACGCCGACTCCAACAGTTTCTACTCCGTGCCGGAAGCCATTCGAGTGGGCAAGCTGCTCGAGGAATACAAGTTCGTGTACTTCGAAGAGCCCGTGATGTTCGATCACGTCGAGGAGATCAAGCAGGTCGCCGACGCGCTGAAAATCCCGATTGCCAATGGCGAGCAGGATTACAGCTTCCACGGTTTCCGTTGGCTGATGGCTAACGATGGCCTCGAAATCGTGCAGCCCGACAACTACTATTTCGGCGGCCTGATCCGTTCCATGAAAGTGGCGCGCATGGCCGCGGCATTCGGCAAGACCTGCGTCCCGCACATGTCCGGCGGCGGTTTGGGCTACCTTTACAACATCCAGTTCATTTCGGCCGTGCCCAACGCCGGCACGCATCACGAATTCAAGGAGCTGAAGACCGACGTGCGCTTCGAATGCAAAACGTCCAACTTGCAGGTGGCCAACGGCAAGATCAAAGTGCCCACCGGACCGGGCTTCGGCGTGGACCTAGATCCCGAATGGGTGAAGAAGCACCAGCCCGTGAAACTCTAGCCAACCGTTGGCCGAGCTATCTGGCCGTGCCCAGGCCGGCCAGAGCCGCCTCCTGAAACGCAATCCGCACATCCGAATTATCGGGATTGCCTTTGCCGTCGCGTTGGAACATCAGCACCCAGATCAAGCCCTTCGCAGGGTCCGCCCAACTCTGTGT
Source organism: Candidatus Solibacter sp. (assembly GCA_039932635.1). Classification (GTDB taxonomy): domain Bacteria; phylum Acidobacteriota; class Terriglobia; order Bryobacterales; family Bryobacteraceae; genus Solibacter. The sequence goes on along the minus strand of JBDTPR010000045.1, from coordinate 7,293 downwards.
GCTGAACGCGCCGCCGTGGCCGAACGAGCCCGGCGAGAGGACGCTATTCCCCGCCATCTTGGTTGGATCTTCGACCACCGCGAAGCCCAGGCCCCACGGCATGCCGGGCCGCGCCGTCAGGTCGCCGGTCTGCTTGCGGGTCATCTCCGCGACAGTCTCCGGCCGCAGCACGCGCTTGCCGTTCACCTCGCCGCGATTCAGCATCATTTGATAGAACCGCGCGATATCCTCCGCCGTCGAAAACAGCCCCGCCCCGCCGAGTGGAGGACGGCCGTGATCGGTCACCTCCGTCCCGTATAAATATCCTATGGCCGTCTCCTCCAACTTCGAGGCCTGCGCATTCCACCGGTAGCTATGCGCCCACCGCGCAGCATCTTCCGACGCGATCCAGAAGCCCGTGTTCTTCATGCCGAGAGGGTCGAGCAATCGCTTCTGCATGAAATGGTCGAACGGCATGCCGCCTGCCACTTCGACCACGCGGCCCAACACGTCGATCCCCGCCGTTGAGTAGGCCCACCGGCTGCCCGGCTGGAACCGAAGCGGCAGTTGCGCGATTCGCCGGCTGGTCTCGGCCAGCGTCAGATGCGGGTCGCGGGTGGTCATCTCGCCCAGTCCGCTGGTGTGGGTCATGACGTCGCGCAGCGTGACCGGCCGCGCAGGTTTGACGCTAGCGCCGTCCGCAGTGATCATCAAGTTCGAAAACTCCGGCAGGTGTTTCGCCAGTGGATCGTCGAACTTCAGCTTGCCGTCATCCGCCAGAATCGCGAGGCAGGCTGCCGTAATCGGCTTGCTCATCGACGCGATCCAGAAGATGTCGCCGGTTTGCATCTTACGGCCCGACGCGATGTCACGGTTGCCGACGGCGGCAAGGTGCAGCGTACGGTCCTTTGTGGCGATCAGGGTTACGATGCCGGCGGCCTCGCCCTTATCGACAAACTCCTGCATGCGTGAGGGAATCGCCGCGAATCGATCCGCCTGCTGTGCGAGTAGCGTTACGGAAAGCAGAATGCCTGACGCCGTAGCCGCTGCGAGTCTCTTGAGATGTGCCATGCGAAGGCAGTTTACCAGACGTCGCGATTCGCGATCTTCACGCGGAAAAGCGGCTTGGCGCGTTCCGCCTCCTCCATCTCGTACGTCTCCGCGGCCTTCGCCGGATCGTAGCCGCGCCACAGCCACGTCAACGATTCGGGCAGATCCAGCGCACCCTGCGCGATTGCGTGCATGCCTTCGCCGAAGCGGAAATGGAAATCGTAGCCCTTCAACTTGAGGGCGTTGGCCAGCAGAATGTTGTTCAGCGGCCAGCTCCCGCTATTGGCCTCATTGTCGTCGGTGCCGTCCGAGAGCCAGACGCGGAAGTTCTTTCGGGGATCCCTGCGGACCTTATTCGATACGATGTAGCCGCCATCCAGATTCTGCTCCGGATGCCACTGCAGCGCCACGTAGCTGCCGATATGCGACAGCACGCGGCTGAATTGATCGGGCTTGTACCACGCTACGTTGAAGGCGCAGATCGCGCCGGATGAAGCCCCCGCAATTGCTCGCGAATATGCATCGGGGCGCAATTTGTAATCGCGCTCCACGTCCGGCAATACTTCGTCCAGCAGGTACTTCGAATAGCGATCCGAAACCGTATCGTACTGGATACTGCGCATGCGTGTGCCCTGCGCTTCGCCGCCGCTGCCGGGCGAAATCAGCACGTGCACCATCGGCGGGATCAGTCCCTTGTGCACCAGATTGTCGGAAACAATCTGCAAACGAAGCCGCAGCAGATCCTGGTTGCCCACGATGGTCTCGCCGTCCTGCCACACCATCAGGGGCGCTCCGCGCACCGTGTCCGCACCGGGATTGACGTATACCCAGTAGTCCGCCGACATCCCGGGGTAGACCTTGCTGGTGAGCGTCTTCTTAGCGGAAAGCTTGCCGCGCGGCACGCCGGCAACGGGGTAGGAATCGGGATTGTAGCCCGCCACATCGTAGGTGCCGAGCGACCTGCCATCCACCAGGTAGTTGTAGTTGTGCGTGGTGCCGAGCCGGAGCGTCATCAACCGGTACCAGTATTTCGTCCCTGGCACGTTGGTCATCGCGAGCGGCGGTTGCTTGTCGATCGACACCGTCGCCGCCTTCTCACTCTCGATAGCGAACAGAAACTCCTGGCCCCACACCGCCGCCCCGTCGCGCCCCTGCATCGCAGGCAGGCCGGCCGCCAATAGCTCTTTCAGTTTGGGCGAATGCGTCCGCGCGGCCTCGATCAATTCCTGTAGCGGATGGATCTGTCCGCGAAGCGAGCACACCGCCAGCACCGCGATCGGGCACAATCTGAAAATTCGCATGGCACCAGAATATCGAAAAGGAAAGCGCCCTATTCGCGCGGTAACGCAAACGCGATCACGTTCGATCCCGAGCTGATCGCCACATACTGGCGCCCGCCGATCATATAGGTCATGGGCGAAGACTTGGGCGGCTGGCTGGTCTCGAAGTGCCAAAGCGTGCGCCCGCTCTTGGCATCCACTGCCGCGAAGGCGCCGCTCGATTCGCTATAGAAAACCAGGCCGCCCTGTGTGGAAAGCACGCCGCCGTAGTTCGGCGCCGGACCCTGCTGCTCCACTTCCCACGCGACCTTCCCGGTCTGCATCTCGATGGCGCGCAGGTATCGCCGCGGAGGCTCCGCCCCAGGCACGCTGAACAGCGTCCCGCCCCGGGCCGCCAGTCCGCCCGGCGCGCCGCGACCCGCGGCCGGCGCCGGAGTCAAGCCGAACTGGTCGCTCCGATAGGTGCCGCAGTTCTCCGTCGTCATCACGTAGTAAAGCCCGGTGCCCGGGTGAAATGCGGTGGACATCCAGTTGGCGGCGCCGCGTATGTCGGGGCACGTCGCCGTGCCATCACGAGTGGGTACATTGCCGGGCAATTCGATCGGCCGCCCCTTGGCATCGATCCCGCTGGCCCACGTGATCTTCTTCGCGAAGGCTTTCGCCAACAGCAATTCGCCGTTGGTCCGGTCGAGCACATAGTAGAAGCCGTTGCGGTTGGCCTGCAGCAGCAGTTTCCTGGGCCGCCCCTGGAAATCGGCGTCCACCAAAACGGCCGGCTGCACGGCATCCCAATCGTGCAGATCGTGCGGCGTGAACTGATAATGCCAGCGCAATTTTCCGGTCAACGGATCCAGTGCCACTATGCAATTCGAATAGAGATTGTCGCTCTTGCGATCGCTGCCGTCGGTGTCGGGGAAGGGATTTCCGGTGGGCCAATACAGCAGCCGTAAATCGGGATCGTAGCTTCCGGTCAGCCATGTGGATCCGCCGCCGAACTCGATTGCCTTCCCCTGCCACGTGTCCGAGCCGGGCTCGCCAGGGCGGGGCACCGTCCAGAAGCGCCACGCCAGTTTCCCGGTGGTCGCCTTGTAGGCGGCCACAAAGCCGCGAATGCCATCGTCCGCGCCCGCCACGCCCGCGATCACCAGCTCGCCCACCACCAGCGGCGCCGCCGTGGCGCCATAATGCTGCGGCGCTTCGGGCATGTATACATCCCAGCGCAACGCTCCGGTCAGCCTGTCGAGACAGAGCAGGTGCGCGTCGTCGGTAGTGTAGAAGACCCGGTCGCCGAGCAGGGCGACCCCGCGATTGACGCCCTTCGACGCATCGGCCGCAATCGTTGCGGTGGAGCGGGCTCGCGAGTAGCGCCAGATCTCCTGCCCGTTGCGCGGATCGAGCGCGTACACCTGATTCGGGCCGGTCACATACATCACGCCATCGGCGACCAGGGGAGTGGTCTCGAGGCCGTTGTACGTCATCGAGTAGACCCACTGCGGCGCCAGCTTGCCGACGTTCTGCACGTTGATTTGCTCGAGTGCACTGTGGCGGTTGCCGTTCACATTGCCGTTGTAAGTGGGCCACTCGCCGGGCTTGGGCTGTAGCGTCTGCTGGATAGCGGCCGCGTCCACCGTCTCTCCGTCGTAGGGCAGCGCACCGGCGGGCAGTCCACCGAGCCGGCCGAGGAATGCGGTCAGGTCGCGCTCCTCTTCGGGCGTGGCATTAAGGGCCGGCATGGCGGACCCTTTGGTTCGCTCTTTGATTTCGTACTCGCCTTCGCCCAGCAGCAGCAGCCTGCCATCCAGCGTCTGCAATTGCAGCGAGTGGAGCGTCTCTTTGCGGGCGAAGCCGCGGACCGAAGTTCCCCCGGCGAGTGCGACATTTACGAGACCATAGCCGCTCTGCACCTGCGCGCCGGGGTCCTGCAATTTGCGTGTCAGCTCGGCGAGAGTGAGTTGGCGTCCGACCCCGCTCAGGTCTGGGCCTACCGATTTTCCGCGCCCGTTCGCCGTGTGACAGGAGGCGCATTGACCCTTGCCGAAAAAGAACCGCTCGCCCGCCGCGACGTCGCCCGCGGGCTGTACGTCGAAGGCCGTAGCATTCATCGAGCGAATCAGCGCTGCCAGCCCTTGCAACTGCGCTTCGGGTAAGGGAAAGGCCGGCATGCCGGAGGCAGTGCCTTTCTGGATGATGTCGTGAATCTCGCTGGCCGGCCGCGATCGCAAGCGGCGGCTGCGCGCCAGTGCCGGTCCGCGATCCGTGCCCGAGGCATCGCCGCTATGGCAGACGGAGCAGCGTTGCTCGAATATCGCTTCACTGGGCGTTTGTCCCAGCGCGAAACTTACAAGACACAAGGATCCGATACCGGCCCGATTGAACGCATTCATTCGTGTCGAACTCTATCGAAGTCGGTACCGTTCGTCAATTCGTGTCCAACTCCACCACCGATACCGATCCCGCCGGAAAGCGCCACTTCGGGTCCGGTCCCGCCGGCAGCGCAACCTCGCGAGGCTTGAAGACATCGGGCTGATCCTGATTGACGTATTCGCGCAGATCGTCCGGCGCGATCTCGTGCACGAGCCCTCCGCTCACCGTCATGCCGGGAATCGAGAAAGTCGCTTCCACGGCCCGTTTGTATTCCAGGTTCGCCACATGCAGGTAGATCTTGCCGTTGCCTCGACTGGCTGCGATATCCAGACTGCTGGGCGCGCTCTTCACATCCACCCCGCGATTGCCGTTGTACTTCCTAAACATGCGCGCAATCGAAGCAACCGGCATCATGTACGTAACCCCGCGCGGCGTTTGCAGCATCACGGCGTTCACCGTCCACCGATTCCCCTGGAAATCCGCCGCCGTGGCGATCTTCACCCGGGCGCCATGGCGCTGGTAGATGTTCAACGACCTGGCATGATACGCGGCCGACAGCCACTCGTGCAGAATCGGATTCGCGTTATGCGGGCTCAGGCTGAGGTGACCCTCCGTGATGGCGATGCCCATCTTGTCGGAGTGAGCTTTGACCACGTCCTCCATTTCCGTGACGCGCTCTTCGATCCGCTTCGTCATCTCGATCAGTTCCTGCCAGGCTCGCTCCGGTTCCTTCTGGTACCGCAAGCCCTTTAGCAAGGTATCGGGCCGCCGCGGCGATTGCCCCATCATGTGGATGGCGATCAGGTCGATGTGCTCGCCGGCGCGCTTCAGCATTGCCGGCGCCCATAGGCCCTCGCTGCCGCGGTCGCCCCAAGCGATGAGCTTGATTGACGGGTCGCGCTGGCGCATGGCGCGAGCGAACTCGATGGTGGTCGCAATCGCTTCGTCGCGCGTGAAGCAGCGATTGCCGTACGAAGTCTCGTTGCCGAGTTCCCAGAGCTTCAGGTTGAGCGGACTGGCCGCGCCGTTCTGCTTGCGCTCCTTATTGTCCGGATCGTTGGCGTACGACACCCACTCGGCGGCCTCCTGAGCATTGCCGGAGCGGTCGCCTTCCGCCATGCTGCGGAAGCGCTTCTCGCCGTCGCTCATGAAGTTGACGCAGTAGAAAGGCTCGGCGCCAACCCGCCGGCAGAAATCGACGAACTCGTGCGTGCCGACGCGATTGGTTTCCTTGCCGCCCCAGAAATAGTTGCGCATGGCCGGTCGCCTGGCCGCCGGGCCGATGCCTTCGCGCCACTTGTAGTGCCGGCTGAAGAGCCCTCCGAAGCGCATGGCTCCCGGGGCGAGGTCCTTCACGGTGTCGATGAAATCCTTGCGCCAGTCGTCCTGGTCGTAATCCCATGCGGCCTCGACCGAACTGTCCGTGACGCCCAGTGGTTCCATGAACTGCATGTACAGCGTCGGCGAGATTTCGAAGCGTGGCGCCGGGTCCACCACGATCGTATTGGCGTCGGCGGCCCGCAGCGCGGTCTGCGCAGCGGCCACCACGCCGGCTTGCTTGAGGAATTCTCTTCGAGGCACCATAAGAAACCGTCACATCAACGATATCTTCATTTTCCTGGCCTGCCCAACACTTCGGCCGGCAACGGTGACCGTCAAAGAGTCGAAGTTTTGTACTGCAAAATTCGTGCCGTACCTGGATTCCCCGCAGACCGTGGTTAAGTCGCGGCGCAATGTACCGCAAAATGACGGGTTTAGAGGCGCACTGTCACAAATGTAACTGTTCCGCTAATAAAAACAGGTATCCTTTGCGCAGTTTCCCTGTTCATTGATTTCGCCCAGTCATATACTCGCTCGGAGCGGTTCGAAGGGGGAATTCCAAATGAGACGTCTGAGTTGCCTGATCGCATTGACGATCCTGGCCTGTATCGCGCTGATCGCCCAAGTCGGCGGTGGCGGCACTATTCAAGGAACCGTCCAGGATCCATCAGGAGCGGCGCTGCCAGGCGCTAGCATTACCGCTACCAATCTGGCGACCGGTGTGACCACCGCGCGCCAAACCACCGCGGCCGGCTTTTACGTCTTATCGCCTTTACAACCGGGCGACTACTCGGTGAAGGTGGAGGCTTCCGGATTTCAGACCGTCACGCAGGCGCGCATCACCGTAGCCGCGCTGCAGACGGTGGGCTGGGATCCGAAAATGTCGATCGGCACAGCGACCCAGAGCATCACGGTAGAGGACGCTCCGCCCGCGCTGCAATCGGAAGATGCAACCCTCGGCGCGTCGATGGGAAACGAATTGTACTCCGCGCTACCTCTTGCGATGAACGGCGTGCCGCGCGATCCCACGCAGTTTATCGCTCTGGTGCCGGGCGTCAATAATGCGAGCACACAGGCCGCCGGGCCCACCACTGCCTCTTTCAACGGCGGGCAGACGTACCACAACGAAGTCTATCTCGAAGGCATTCCGATGACGAGCGCGGGCACGCAGGGAGACACGCGCTACCTCGCGTTCGCCGTCTCGGTAGACGCGGTGGAGCAGTTCCAGGTGGAGACGAATTCGGCGAAAGCGCAGTATCAGGGGCAGGGCATCCAGAACTACGTGCTGAAATCCGGCGCC
>JBDTPR010000044.1:0-18221 GCA_039932635.1 Candidatus Solibacter sp. | reverse complement strand
GGCGCCGATGGCCGTCCCGTCCTGCTACCCGGCAATGACCCCTCCGCCGAAGGCCAACTGGTCTGCCCTGCCGTCGCGGGAGCCGCGAATTGGACATCCACCGCCTACCATCCAGGCACGGGCCTCTTCTATATGTTTGCGGAAGAATCGTGCAACATCTACAGCAAGAATAGCCAGTGGTGGGAGGCCGGAAAGTCGTTCTACGGCGGAGGCACCCGTCGCGCGCCAGGCAGCGACGGCGGCAAGTTTCTGAAAGCCATTGATATTCAGACGGGAAAGATTTCCTGGGAAATCCCCGACATACGCGGCGGGATTCTGGAGAGCGGCTTGATGGCGACCGCGGGCGGTCTGCTTTTCTACGGCGACGGCGATGGCGCGTTTGTCGCCGCCGACGCAAGCAACGGGAAGCTGCTTTGGCACTTCAATACCGGGCAGAGCTGGAAGGCCGGTCCCATGACTTATATGTTGAATGGCCGCCAGTATATCGGCATGGCAGCGGGCTCGACGATCATGGCGTTCGCGCTTGTGCCTGAACGGTAGCCCTTAGGGGTTGACCGCGGGGTGTGGGCGAAGGCCGAAATCCTCAATCCGTTTCAACGCGGTGTGGGCTTCCTCCCAGGCAAAGAGCGCGACCACCAGCGCGATGACTGCGACGATCAATGGCAAGTGTTTCATCAGGGCCTATGCCTAGCACGTCAGGGCCCAAACATTTGCCGCGCTATTACCTCGGTCGTGCGTCCAGAATTCGGGGCCCGAGTGTCGATGGCTGAAGTTCCGCAGGGGTCACAGGGCACGGCGGCAGGGCGGACGTAACTGCGGCGGCCGGAGCAATTCCCAGCGCTGCTGTGATCCTGGCCTCGAGAGTCTTCTCATCGCCAGCCGTATAGCCATCCTGATGGAACAGGACGCGGCCGTTTTCATCCAGCAGGTAACTCGACGGGGTGGAATTGATGCTGTAATCGCGCTGCAGAGATTCCTGGGAGGCGCCCACTAACACCGGGACGTTGAGATTCCTGGTCATCTGCCAGCCCGCGATAAGACTCGCCTCCTCCGGCAGGATGTTCACCCACACGGCGGAGAGCCCCTTGTCCTTGTATTTGTCGTAGATTTTCTGAATCTCGGGAAGCTCGACGTTGCAGTACGGACAACGCGGAAAGAAGAAGGTTACCAGCGTGACCTTGTTAGAGAAATCCTTGAGCGTTTTCTTCTTCCCATCGAGAGTCTTCAAGTTGAATGGCTTGAAATTCTGGGCATCCGTTTGCGAGGCTTGAGGCGATCGGCTGGCGCTGCTTTGCGTTAAGGCTTCGCCGGCATCCTTCTTACGGGGCATTCTTATCGTGTAGCCCGCCATCCACACGTAGTTGGCGAAGGCGGCGTCCCCGGCGCGCGCACCATTTACTTCTTCGGCATGGCTTCTCGTCCGATCGCGCACCAGGACCTTACCCACACTGAACTGCAGCATGTGGTGTCCCCGAGTGTAAATCGCCCCCGGTGTCAGCGCGAGGCCGAAGCCCGGCCGGCGAAATCCCAGATCGTTCCCAATCAAATTGTGGGCCGGCACGCCCTCTGCGCGCAAGACCAGGGTCATGCCGAGCCCCTTGATCCCAGGGGCAGGATGAGACGCCCCCACCTCGAGCATGTATTGGTCCTGAATGGCATCGAACTGAGTCATGCCGGCTGTAGGATTAGGAGGATTGTTGGTGGTTCCTCCATGGGCAGTCCAGAAGTTATGGTAGCCGCCCTGTGACATGACGTAACTCCCGTCGACGAACGCGATGGTGCGTCGGCCCAGATCCTGGAAGGCCTGCCACGACATGATCATGCCCCAGGTGCCCGCCCCGGGCTGCACCGAGTAGTCTGGGTATTGCGTGGTTGGAGTGGCGCCGAAGCTGGTTGCCACCACATTGTTCTGGCGGGCGTTGCCCGACGGAATAAGCAGGCTCAATCCGGCCTGCACATTATTGAAGCCGGCCTTTTCACTTTTCGGGCTGCGCACCCAATACTGCCCGCCCAGGCTGATATCGCCGAACCCGGACGTGTACATGGTTCCGTATTGAGACTGCTGGCGCCTGCTTGCGTACACGAACGGCAGAGTGCCCGTCAAACTGAGCCTGGGGGTGAGTTGGTACGTTGCGGTAAGGGTGTCGATGTTAGTCTTCGACTGAACTTCGGTCCCAAGCTGTGTTCGCGAGACGTTTTGCGTCTTGCCGCTGAAATGCACGTGGGAATACACGTGACGAACGCCAAGCGACGCAGTCCAATCGCCGGGCTGCAGGTAGCCCCCGCCTTCCGCACCTTGTGACTCCAGACCGGAGCGCGAGATCACTCAACCCTGGGCAAACGAGATGCGCGGCAGCAGCATTCCCAGGCTGATGGCAGCCAAAAACATCGCCAGCCTTCGAGACGTTACATTGAATCCCAGCATGACAGATTCCCTCTGATTCCCTCGGACAACAAAGATTTTCAGTAGAATATGCCAGCAGGGAGGGGAAGACAATAATCGATTTATACTAGGGCCGACCCCTCCGTACACGTGTACGAACCGGCGCGGACGTTCTTGAACTCCTGCGTGACACCGCTGGGCCATTCGATCACCACACGCGCGGCGGAATCGCGTTTGCCGAGCCCGAACGTCAGCGTGAGCTCCGATTGCGACAGGTAGCTCGAACCCGACTTCACGCGGCGCGATTGCGCGCCATCGGGACCGAAGACCCGCACCAGCGAGCCGATGGCGTCGCGATTCGATTTGGCGCCGGTAAGGCGCAGCCTCAAGCCTCGATTGCCGGATAGCTGCTGATTTCGGTAGAGGTATGCCGGCCCCTGGTTGGTCGTGATCAACAGGTCCGGACTTCCGTCGCGATCGAAATCGCCGTAGGCCAGGCCGCGTGCCACTTTAGGTTGCGCAAACCCCCCGCCCGCCTGCGCGGCGACATCATGGAAGGCGCCCTTGCCGTTATTCAGGAAGAGGTGCGGCGGTTGCGCGTAGCCCACATTTCCGTGAATGCGGCGGACCGTCTCATCGATGTGCCCGTTGACGGCTACCAGATCGAGATGACCGTCCAGGTCGATATCGAGAAATGCGCAGCCGAAACCCAGGCTGGCGCGTGAAGGCTGCCCAATGCCGGCGGCCTGGGCGGCGTCTTTGTAGGCGCCATCCGTTCCCAGGCGGTACAGCGCCATCATTTCGTTATCGAAATTCGTAATCGCAATGCCTTCCACTCCGGAGTTGTCGAAATCGGCGGCGTCCACGCCCATGCCCGCACGAGCTTTTCCGTCGTCGCTAAACGCCGCACCCGCGCGCACCGCGACATCTTCGAAGCTGCCGTTGCGCAGGTTGCGATACAGCTTGTTGGGCTGCGTGTCATTGGCGATCAGGACGTCCGGCCAGCCGTCGCGATCGTAGTCCAGCAGCGCGACGCCCAGGGATTTGGAAGTGCTGTCGAAGATACCGCTCTTGGCGGTGACATCTTCAAAGGTCCCGTTGCCGCGGTTGCGGAAGAGCCAACAGGTTTCGCCATGATAGGCTTCGGGCGTGCAGTACGACTTGCGCTTGCCATCCACACTGCAGAACACATCGTGCGCCGCGGACCACTTCACGTAGTTGCAGACCAGAAGGTCCAGCAGCCCATCGCGATCATAATCGAACCAGATGGCCGAGGTGCTAAAGGCGCTGCGGCCGCCTAGTCCGGCCTTCACCGTGACGTCCGTGAACTGGCCGCGTCCGTTGTTTTGGAACAGCCGGTTCTGTCCCACTGCGGTGACCAGCAGATCGGGGAAGCCATCGTTGTTGTAGTCTCCGATCGCCACGCCCATGCCGTACATCTCCACCGCCAGACCGGCGCGCTCGGTGACATCGGTGAACGTGCCGTTCCGATTGTTTCGGTAGAGCCTCAGCGTCGAGCGCTCGCTGCGATGGCCCGGCCAGCCCATGCTGTTGACCAGGAGAATGTCCAGCCAACCATCGGCATCGTAATCGAAGAACGCGCAGCCGGGCCCTAGCGTCTCCGGTAAGAATTTTGACCCGAACGCGCCACTGTTGTGGCGGAACTGAATGCCGGCGGCGGCCGTCACATCGTCGAGGCGGAAAGCCAGGCCTGGCGCACCGGCCAACACTCCCGCGGCGGCGCCGCCCAGGAAGGTGCGGCGAGTCATGCGATGCTCACCAGGCCCTGGCGAATCGCATATACGACGAGTTCGGCCGTATTGTGGATGCCGAGCGTCTGCATGATATTGGCTCGGTGCACCGCGATCGTATTGGCGCTGAGGCTCAGCACCGCGGCGATCTCTTTATTGGACTTGCCGTGCACGATCAACTGCAGCACTTCGAGCTCGCGAGTGGTCAACTGTGTGGGCGGAGCGCCGCTGGGCTCGCCGAGGTCTCCCAGTCGCGGATCGAGCACCTGCTTGCCTGCCGCCACCTGCTTCACCGCGCTAACCATCTCCAGGTCCATCGCATTCTTCAGGAGGTATCCCCGGGCCCCCGCCTCCAGGCAGGTGCGCACATACGAAGGCTCGTTGTGCATACTGAGGATCAGAATTGCGATCGCCGGCGCCGCGCGCAGAATCTGGCGGGCCGCCACGGCACCGTTCATGCTGGGCATCGCGAAATCCATGACTACCACACGCGGACGCAGTTCGAGCGCGAGTTGAACTGCCGTATGCCCGTCTTCGGCTTCGCCTATCACGGTGATCGCTGCGTCGTCCTCCAGCATGCGGCGAAAACCCCGCCGCACCAGGCTGTGATCGTCCACCAACAGCACCGAAATCGGCGATTCAGTCATGGGGCACCTGAGGTCCGGCGGGAACAATGAGCCGGACCAGGGCGCCGCCGGAAGCGCCATTCTCCACGTTCAGAATGCCATTCACCAGGCCGGCCCGCTCCCGCATGGAAACCAGTCCCAAACCGTATCCATGAGAGCCTCCCATGCCCACCCCTTCATCCTCCACTTCGAGCACAACGGACGCCTGAAGATAGCGGAGTCGTACGGCCGCGTGCTTTGCTTGCGAGTGTTTGGCGACATTGGTGAGCGCTTCCTGCATAACTCGATAGACATGAATGGCGACGCCGCCCTCAAGTTCGTGAGTCGCGCCGGACTTCTCATAGCTTACTCCGATGCCCGTGCGTTTCTGGAAACCCGCCAGGTATTGATCCAGCGCGCCCTCGAAGCCGATCTCTTCCAGCATCACGGGATGCAGCGCATGCGAGAATGTCCTCACCTTATCGAGCGTGGCCTGGACGATCTCCTGCACCTCGCGCAGATCGGTGCGCAGCGCATCGGGGTCGGATGCGCGCCGGCCGGTGCGCTGCAACATGGTTCCGATGGCGGTCAGGATCTGCCCAAAATCGTCGTGCAGTTCACGCGAAATGGAGCGAAAGGCGTTTTCCTGCATGGCGATGAGCTGACGGGCGAGTTCACTGCGCCGCGCCGAGAGCGAGGCCACTTCGCGGAAGAGCCGGCGATTGTAAACCACCACGTAGAGGCTGGTGAGAAGAATCAGCACCAGCATGGCCCCAACGAAAAGGTAGACGTTGCGTTCCACGCGCGCATAGACGCCGCGGATGCGTGTGCCGGCCTGCTGCTCGATTTCGTAATTCTGCACCAGGAGCCGCGCCACGGCGGTGCTGAGCGCCTCCTGCCGCGCCTGCAACGACAGGCGGACCATAGTGCGGGCTTCGGCCTCCTGCCCGTTCTGCGCGAGCGCAAAGATGCGGTCGAGCGCGTCCCAGAACTGGCGCAGCGAGTCGCTCAGATAGCGGCTCTGTTCGGCATCGCGATCGACCGGCGAGGTTCGGGCTTCACGCGCCAGGGCGTCTTCCAGGTCGGTGCGCACGCGTCGGAATTGCCCCTGCCAGGCGGTGAGGGGATAGGGTTCGCTGCCCTCCAGCATGTCGCGCATCGCCAGGCCGAGCGAGTTGAGATTGTTCTGTATGCGCAGCAGGAGCAGCGAATCGGCACGATTGCGGTCGATAGTGCCGCCCTGCAATTGCTCCAGATCGTGCAGTTGCCTGACCGTATAGCCGGAGTAAAGCGCGACAGCGGACAGCGTGATCACGAGCCCAGCGAGTAAACGGCTTGTAGGCGATCCGGGTTGAGGCATGCCGTGAAAGGAAGACTACCACAAGCGCCCGCCTTCGATCCGCCGTGACCCCACAAGCAGCCAAAAGAACTCGCCTTCTTCGAAGGACGGCCTCGGGGCTCCTCGTGACGCGTCGGCATGATATCACCGATAATGTGATATCGTAGGCGATGTGAAGCTCGTGATGGACACTGACGCCGTGGTCGCTGCAATGCTGAGCCCGACTGGCGCATCCGCTGCCATTGTGCGCGCAGTGAGACAGCGTCAGGTTACCCTGTTGCTTAGTGTACCTTTGGCGTTGGAATACGAAGCCGTCTGTCGCAGATCCGAACACCGCATAGAGTCGGGGCTTTCGATTCGGCAGGTGGAGATCTTTCTGGACGCCATTATCGCCATGGGAGAACCCGTACGAACGCACTTCCTGTGGCGGCCTCAGTTACGAGATCCAAACGACGAGATGGTCCGGGAGGCAGCGGTGAATGGCAGGGCGGACGTTCTGGTGACATTCAATGTGCGGGATTTCGGAACTGTCCCGGCTCAATTTGGGGTGGAGGTTCTACGCCCACGAGAAGCGATAACGAGGATCAAATGATGAAAGAGACGCGAACATATCCTTTGCGGCTGCCGCGGTCGCTCAAAGAGGCGGTAGAGCGGTTGAGTCGGGAAGACCGGACGAGTATCAACCAATTCGTCGCCACTGCCGTGGCGGAGAAAGTGTCTGCCCTGCAGACGGCCGCCTATTTCACGGATCGGCAAGCTCGGGCCGATTTCAAAGCCTTCGACAAGATCATGAAGCGCAGAGGCGGAAGCAAACCACAGGAAGGCGATGAAATGCCGGCCTGAGGCTCCGGCCCGCTACTTCGACTCGTCCAAAACCTCGAGCGCGTTGACGCAGGCGTAATTTCGCGTTGGGGTCAGCGCGAGGTGCAGCTTTCCCTGTGCGTCCGGCTCCAGCCCATGAGCGCTCCAGGTCACGCCGCGGCCGGCGCCGCGCGCTTCCTTAAAAATATCGAAGCCCTTCCGCAACGCGACACCGTTGTGCAAAATATCGAAAAGGCGACTTCCCGCGCCGCCGCCCGCCGGAGTATCGGGGCCGAACCAGGCTTCGGCAAAGTACAACGTGACGCCGTACCGGCCCGGCGGGACCGGAATGTCGTAGCGCAGATTTCCAAAACGCTCGCCTCGAAACAGCTCCGGGTCCACCCCGCCTTCCACAGCCTTAGTGCGTACGATCACCTGACCTCCGCGAGCATAGTGGTCCGGTTCCCAGGTCCGCCCCTGCGCATCCACCAGAACCCGGTCGAGCGACACCATCCGGATCGGGCGCAGCTTGCCGGGTGTGCCGGGAACAATCTCGATCGCGCAGAGCAGGCTCGGATTACTGACCGGGTCGAACTTCAAATGGACCTTGCCATCGGCGCCCGGAGAAATGTCCTTAAAGGTCCTTACGTCGGCCGTGTTCGGCCCGGAATCGGAAAGCACATCGAAGTCGCGCAGCGCCTCCTTACCATTGATCCATACACTGAACACGCGGCTGGATTCGCCGCCGCCCGCCACGTTGTTCTCGCCGAATAGAGTTTCCGCAAAGTGCAGCCGCAGTTCGTACACGCCGGCGGGCAGCGGGATATCGTAAGCAAAAGTACCCTCGCGGCGGTTCTGATAAATGGTGGGTTCGCGCGTGCCGTAAATCGGATGATCGTGCGCCTCGAACACGCTCCCGCCCTGATAATAACGGTCGCTCTGCCAGACCCGGCCGAGCCTGTCGGTGTAGTCGCCGTTCTGCCGGCCAGCCAGAATCCGTAGTTCCAGCGGATTTGCTATGGCAGTCACCACAGGGCGCACAATCGGCGCGGCCGCGCCAACCCGTTTTTCCGCTGGACGCCAACGCGCCGCGGCCAGCCCGCCCACCAGCAGCAGCATCAAGGCAGCGAGTATAGCATTGCGCATCCGATGGTCCGCATTGCGGGCCGCCACCGGGATCGCCACTTCCAACGCTGCGGGAACCAGCCCCCCATCGTTGGGCAACGCAGCCTCCGGTTCGCTTCCACCGCCGGCCAACTCCTCCGCGTCGACGCCGTTCTGAGCCACCAGCGTTTCTGAACTCAGACTGGGTGATGGCCGACCCGCCGCCAAAAAAAGGGGGGCGTACTGGCCGGGCGGAATTTCGATGCGGATGGCGTGGTCGGCCCCGTCCGCCTCATAATATTCGCGCAACCGCTTGCGCAGGCGGTGAGCCTCCACGCGGACGATGGAATCGCGCTTCTGGTCGAATTCGGCGGGCCGCCCCAGGGCCTCCACTGCAATGCTGTATTCCTTGATCTGATCGCCCGTGCCTTCGAAGTATCTGGCACAGACGTAAGTCAAAAGGTGGGCCAGATTCGGGGCGCGGTTGAGTATACCGGACGCCAGAATGTTATCCAGCTCCTGCCTCTCCTGCCGAAACTCGGCGGCTGCGTGCATGCTCGTGCCCCCAGACGTAGTAGTGGCAGTATACATGCCCAAAAAACCGGTTTCAACTCCGTTAACGTTCCGCTTGTGGCGTTACTCACCGATGGAACTCTCGTTAACACTATTGAAAACCAAAGGCTTATTGAAGAAACGCCGCTATTCGATCACGATCGTGGTGCTCGCGCTGGTGGAGGTAGATCCCTGACGTGCAGTGGCTCGCACCTCGTAACTGCCGGACGGAATCGATTCCGTCGGGATCGTCATCAGGTACGGTATCCGTCCCATGGCGTCGGCCGCAGGCAACTGCATCGGCACTTTTGTGAGGCTCTTGCCGGCTTGCAGGAACTCAATTTCCACGTTGGGAGGTCCCGTCACTGAGGTATCGGGATATACGGTGAAGAAGAGCCGGAGCACGGCGTTCGGCCCCTTCTTGACGGCCATATCGAGGGTCGGGGTGACGCTTCCGCCCTGGAACTGGAAGGGGTCGGCGGGGTCGAGACCTTTAACGTTTGGCGTGTAGGAACGCATCGGCACGAGGGAGGAGAGCGCCACGCCGGGCGATTTCGCCGGCACAGCGAATGCCGAGCGCTGTGTACCGATCTTGCCGCTCTCGCGATCCATCACCGCCGATTCCAGGGTGTACTGCCCGGGCGGCAGCGCGACCGTCATCTTGTCGAGGAAGTGGCCCAACTTCAATTGCTCCGGAGTAACCTGGAAGCCGCGATCCCGGGTCAACTTCTGGACCACTTCTCCCTTGGCGTCCTTCACCAGGGCAACCAGCGAGCAGTGGACATTGAGAGGCGCTTTCGCCGCCCCCGCGACAGGCTTCAATTCCTGCAGCGGCACATCCACCAGCACGGCGACGCTGGTGGTCTCGGCTCCGGGTTGCAGCAGCACCGCTCCGCCACGGAACTTGACGTCTTCGGAGATCTTCGCCTCCGAGAGGATTTTCAGCAGCGGCACTTCAAAGGGCTGCAAACCGCTGGCACGGGCCTCGGGCGGCAGCGCGAAGTAGCCGTTGCGCGAGTGAATTACCAGGTCCTTGCGATTCGCATTCACCGCAATTTTACGAAAACTTCCGTCGTAGCTCTGGATGTTGGGATTGAACGACACCTCGTAGTAGGCGCTGATTTCTTCGTTGACGTGGCGCAGCGGGCCTCGCAAATCGTTACTGTCGCCAATCAGGAAGCCGCCGGTGGATTCAGCCAATGTGCGAACCGGCTCCTGGACGTTGGCGCGTCCGGAAACTTCGGCGTTGTCCGACGCCATCACTTCGTCCACCGTCACAGCGCCTGAGGTCTTGGTCATCGTGCTCGCACTGGCACGGGCCGCGCCGCCCAACTGGTTGCGGGCTCCCCCCGTCTGCGAGGCTGTCATAACCCCTCGCGTATCCACCGAATAGAAGGTGATATTTTCCCGGTTCGCCGTTGCCATCAGGCTGCGGAACGGCCCATCCAATTCCGGCGCCAGGTACATGCCCGTAGTGAAGTAGACAACCGACTTGCGGCCGGGAATGGACCTCTGCCCGTCCACCAGCGCGCGCAGCGCGGAGAGCGTGAGCCGCGCGCCTTGCCCGGCGACGCCGGCATCCAGGCGCAGCATGGAGAGCATCACCTGGGCGAGTGAGGCCTGAAGAGCATCGGAACCGTTGTTGACCGGCTGGCTGGATGTCTGGCTGGCCGCGGCGAGCAGGTCGCCGGGCTGGTCAGCCCCGTTCTGTCCGCCCAGATTGCGTCTCAATTGACCCTGAATGGCGTCCGATTCGGAGGCAAATCCGGAGGCGCTGGCTCCTCCCGTAGCGCGCTCGATGGCCTTGGCAAGCGCCGCTTTGTCCTTGGTGAACTGCTGCAGCACGTACAACTGGGTATTGATCACCACCACGGCATAAAACACGTTGGTCCCCTGATCGCCCTTGATCAGATCGAGCGCCGCCGTCCGCGCCTGTTTGCGCTGGTCCACTTCCCCCATGGATTCAAACGCCAGCGTGACCACGCGAATCTGGCGCAACGGGTCGATCGCGCTCTTGACGCCGCCCGGCGTCAGCGCCTCAGACCCGCTGATCAGGCGGAACGATGTCAGCGTCTGTTTGGTATTTTCATCCAGCACCGTTATGTCTTCGGGCTTGAGGTCCGTCACCGGCTTGCCCTTCTTGTCGCGGACGATCAGGTCGAGCAGCACTTCATCCACAGTCGTCTTGACCGTGGGCACTCCTGTTTGCTGCGCGCCGGCGGGCAGTGGAACCAACGCGGCCGCCACCAGCATTACGGACGATAGAACCGTGTATCTCATGCGTTTTCCCCTCGGTCGACTTCGCTATTTCTCCAGCTTTTGCAGGCGCTTGAATTCTCCGAGCTCTCGCGCCGAATCCGCCTTGCGCCCCAGCCGCGAATAGGCCGATGCCAGGCTGAAACGCGCTTCCGGACTCGCCGGAGCCAGCTTCACCGCGGCTTCCAACTCCGTCGCGGCGCGCGCCACATTCTCCTTCGCCAGCAATGCCCGGCCCAGCGCGATGTGTGTTGAAAAATCCTCGGGGCCGGCCTTCACCGCCCGCTCGCCGAATTCCAGCGCCGAATCGAACTCTTCCCGCTTGAGGTACATCACCGTCAGCCCGACCAATGCGGGAACGTGGTCCGGTGCCAACTCCACGGCTTTCCTGATTTCTTCGATGCCGCGCGCCGAATCCTGAATATTCAGAAAGGCTCCGAAGCGGAAGTGCACGTTGGCCTCTTGGGGATATTGCCGCAGGGTGGCTTCAAATTTCTCGGTAGCTTCCTTGTAGTCCTTTTCCATGGCCGAACCCATGGCATCGCCGAGTTGAAACACCAGGTCGCGGTTGGCCTCCGGCACTTCGAAGGGAAGCCACGGCTGGCGAAGCCCGGCGATTCCCGCGGCCGCAACGATGTCCGGCGCCTTCCTGTGCACCAAGGTCATTTCGGTGAGCACTGTAATAGCTCGCTCGAAGCTGCCGGACTTCGTCAGCATCAGCGCCATGTGCAGGCGGCCAGCGCGCGCGAGTTCCGGCGGCCCTTCGAATTTCAGAGTCTCCGCGCGGGTGAGGCTATCGAGTGCGGCATCGTAGCGGCGCAACCGATATTCGCAGAGGCCGGACATCGTCCAACCGGGGGCGCTGTCGGGCTTCAAGACGACAAGTTTGCGGAAGGCTGGGGCGCACTCGTCATACTTATCCAGATCGTAAGCCAGCGACCCCAGATTCCATAGGCCTTCGTCCCAATCCGGCTTGAGCCTCAGAGCGCGTTGGTACAGGGCGATAGCTTTTTCGAGTTGTTTGGCGTCGCGCGCAGCTTCGGCCTGCCGGGAAAGGGTTTGGAAAGTTGGTGCGGTAGTCTGACCGCCAAGCATCCACGCGCAGATCAGGAAGACCGGCAGAAGCCCTCTCATCCTGGTCCAATTTTAGCGCGTCCCATGTTGCCCCTCTGCAAAAAACAATGGGCGGACGCCTCTGTTGAGACGCCCGCCCGGATCATACGCTCGCGGCCCTTAGGCGCGCGCCGGCCATCAAAAGTAGAACTTGATGGCAGCCTGAACGATGCGATGTCCTTGCTTCTGGGTTACCGTGCCGAACAAAGGCGTATTGAATTTGCCGGTGGCCGGATCGAAACCCAGGGTTAGGTTGGTGCCGTTGAACGACCAAAGCGGGTGGTTCAGGAAATTGGTCCCGTTGAACCGCAGTTGCAGCTTTCTCGATTCCTTGAACTGGAAGTTTTTGAACAGCCCCAGATCGGAGTTGAAGAAAGCCGGGCCGTAGATGGCCGGGAGCACAGTCGGACCGTTTTGACCGATTTGGGTCGGCGGAGCGAAACAGTTCGGATTGATGAACTGATTCTTCCCAAGTCCCGAACTCGGATCGCACGTCAGGATCGGGCTGAGCGTAATATTCGGCGTTCCGAGCAGCGAGACATTGCTGGCGTTGAAATCCGTTCCCGGAATCTTGCGTCCGTTCAGATTCATCCCGAAGTTCACGCTGTTATTAATGGCGAGACCCGAGAGGTTGGGACCGCTCTGGATCTGCGTAATGCCCGAAAGTTGCCAGCCGTTGAGGAAGCCGCCCGCCATCTTGCCCCTCACCGGGTTCCCCAACTCGATGGAGTACGCAGCGTTGAAGATATGCTTGCGGTTGTTCGGCTGAACGCCGTAATTGTTGTCCAGGTTGAATTGGTCCTGCGTGTTGTTCACAATTCCCATGGACTTGCCGAACGTGTAGTTCATGTTGATGGTGTAGCGGCCCTTCTGGCGCACCCAAGTCACCTGCAAAGCGTTGTAATTCGAATAGGCTTTGTTGGTGGCCAGGCCCAGATCGGAGAAACCCTTCAGCGGGCGGAAATTATCCGCCGTAAGGCTGTTGGGATCCACGCCGCCGTTCTTGCTGGACAGCATGGCCCCCACCGGAACCAGATTGATGTTGCTGCCGGCGCCGCCGGTGATCTGCAGATCCTTGCTCTGGTTGCCAACATAAGCTACTTCCAGCAGGCTCGACCACGGTAGCCGCTGCGAAATCGTGAAGTTGTAGCTATCCGTGTAGGGTTGACGATCATTCTTGCTGTCCACCGCAGCCGGACTGGAAGCCTGGTCGGCAACGTTCAGCGTATCGAGATCCTTCGCCAGCAGCGGCACACCGTTGATATTGTTGCCGAGGTTGCGAGAAACCACTCCGGCGGATACGTCCAGGCCGTTGGTGAACTGGCCCGAGTGGTAATAGTAGCGTCCCCACCCACCGCGCAGCACCGTCTTGCCTTTGCCCCCGAGATCATACGCGATTCCAAAACGCGGCTGGTAGAACAACGCCCTGGTGGGGAACCCGGCATTGGGAACCGACGGGTTCTTTTTGTTCCATTCGAAGCCGCAGTATTGCAGCGGCGTACAAGCGGGGCTGTACTTGGAATAGTCGAAGATCGAGTATCCGAACCCTAGGCCATCTATCCAGGGCTGGAAGTGTGTGGCGCGTAATCCAAGCTCCACAGTCAAGCGGCGGCTCACCTTCCACGAATCCTGCACGAAAAGTTCGTAGGTGTTGTAATGGATGTCGTTGATGCGATTGAAGTTCTGCTCCTGGTAACCGTTCAAGGTGCCAGTTAGAAGGTCAGCATACGCATTGCCCAGCGAGTTGGAGTTGCCAACATCGACCAGCGCGAATCCGTTGGTGTACCCATTGGCCGGCTGGGAATTGCGAATGCGCTCCCAGAAGCCTCCGGCCTTGATCGTGTGTGTGGCCAGGACTTTGGTCACAGTGTCGCTAGCGCTAGGCATGTACTTGTCGGCATACAAGCCGCGAGCGGGTCCACCCGCCTCAAACCCGCCGGGGTTGAAGACGAGCGCCGCTTCGCCGCCGCCCCATCCGCCGAAGGAGGGAATCTGCGCCACGCCGTTCTTGAACAATCCCTTGTAGCCATAGCCAACCGCGGCGCGGTCAACTTTGGCAGGATCGTCGAACACGTTCGGGAAGCCGATGAAAGAGTATCCGAAAACGAACTCGTTCGTCATGCTGGGGTTGAACACGTGGGTGAGGGACACTGATACCGAGTCCGACTTGTTCTTGCCCTTCACCGGCGTCGGATAGGGAACCTGTCCGCCATTGCGCCACCATAGGCCCACAGGGAATAGCTGAGTTTCGCGCTGCAGGTTGTAGCGGACGAACAGCTTCGTATTGTCGCTGATGCTGTAGTCTACACGGGACATCCATTGCGTGTTGTTCTGATCGAAGGTCAGCGCCTGCACGTAATTGAATCCGCCCGTCACATTGGGATTTGCGTTGGGGCGCGGATAGAGCTTCATCAGGTTCTGCATGTTCTTGTCGATCATGTTCGCCGGGATGATGCCGCCGGGGTACAGCGTCGTGTCCTTAATTTGTCCGGGAGGCCCGCCGGAAGCAGTGATGTTGCCAAGTTTGGACAGCTCCGCGGGCGAGAAATTGCCGCCGATCATGCCGTCGGTCGGAACCGTTGCGCGCAGCAGACCACTATCGATGGTCTGTTTGAAGTACTCATACCCCGTGAAGAAGAACAGCTTGTTGCGGTTTTTGCCGATCTTCGTTCCCGGAATCAGCACCGGACCGCCGATCGTAAATCCCGGGTAGTAATACTTGTTCTCCGGGCGAGTCTGGCCGTTGGCGTTGAACTGGGCGTCATTGGCATTCATGGCGTAGTGGCGCGCGTACAAGAAGGCCGATCCATGAAAGTCCTTGCCGCCGGATTTTGCCACCGAAGTGATGACCGCCGGACCCTTCTGATTCTCGGCGCTGAAGTTCGACATCTTCA
Organism: Candidatus Solibacter sp.; assembly: GCA_039932635.1. Lineage (GTDB taxonomy): Bacteria > Acidobacteriota > Terriglobia > Bryobacterales > Bryobacteraceae > Solibacter. The sequence continues at coordinate 3,423 of JBDTPR010000044.1, read as the reverse complement.
CCTGGAACTCAGAGATCATGTCCGAATTCGGGTTCACGGGGGTAGCGCAGTTGCAACCTGGGTCGGAAACGTGTGCACCGTCCGCGGTGATGTCCAGCGAGTTGCCGGGCAGCCCGTTGTAAGAGTAGGCGCCGTTCAGTGGACTCTGGCTGCCGGCATCGCCGTTGCCGTTGATGCCGATCGTCTCTCCGCCGTAGCTCGACTTGTTGGAGGTGCCGTTGGAGATACCGAAACCCGGCATGATCTTGATGAACTCGGCGGCGTTGCTGCCCGTCTGCACGAAATTTTGCAGTTCTTTAGTCGTCAGTTTGTTCGACTTTTCACCGGAATCCACCGGCGCCAGCAAATCGGCGCTCGCCGCCACTTCGACAGTTTCAGTCGTCGTACCCACGGTGAGGGAGATATCTACGTTGCGCTTTTCGCCGCCGCCAAGCGCGACGCCCGACATCTTGGCTGAGGTGAACCCCTTAGCCTCCACCATGAGCTCGTAATTCCCGACCGGTACGGAAGCGAACGTGAAGTAGCCCTCGTTATTTGTCTGGGATTCGCGAAGGGATCCCGATTGGGCATCCTTCAGGACAACTTTGGCCTTGGCAACCACGGCTTGGGATTGATCTGAGACCACGCCCGTTAAGGTGGCGTAGACACCTTGCGCCGCCAAATTGGCGGCGGCCATCAACACCCAAGCCGCCACAAATCCAAATCGCCACGCTTTGCCTTGGTTCAGTTTGTTTCTCATCAGCACCCCCACTCCCGGAACAGACTTGGAAACTGCCTTCACAGTGCTTTGCAGGTTCGAAGGTAGTATAAAAGCACTAGTTGCTAAAAGTAGGCTAATTTATCAGGGGTACGGGTTAACGCCTTGCCAGAGCTGGGACATTAACGGAACCTGTTGTGGTGTTCTCCAGCATCCGCGCAATGGATTCCGCTCGGGCTCAGTTGCTTGGGGGCTCGGTTCGAAGGCGTTGCCGGCAAACGTTAACATCGAAATGCGGGAAACACTGGCGTTAATGAGGACCGTTAACGAATTTCGCGGATCCAGTGCCGCCGCGTTACGCGACGGTTGGTGATAGAATCCTAGTCCTGGAGGGCTGGGAGCCGTTGTCGAATCGCCTGCCGTTCGCCCTGTTTATCGCCACCCTGACGGCCCAAGCCCAGCCTGCCGCGTGCGCCCTGGACCGGGCAATTCAACTCCATCAGATCGGGGATTTTCCTGGCGCCATCCGCGAGTACCAGGCCTGCATCGCCGCCGACCCGAATCGGGTGGAAGCCCGCTCCAACCTCGGTGCGGTGCTGGCAAAGTTGGGGCGTTACCAGGATGCGATTGATCAGTACCGCGCCGCATTAAAAGTTGCTCCCACGGACCTTGCTCCTCGCCTTCGCTTCAACCTGGGGCTGGCCTACTACAAGTCGTTCCAACTGGCGGAGGCTGCCACCGAGTTCGATGCGCTGCATCGCGCCCAACCCCATGATCTGAATATTGCACTGCTTCTTGCCGATTGCCGCCTGAGAACCGGCGAATATCAGCAGGCCATCGAGGTCCTCACCCCCTTGGAGGCGGCGCAGCCCGATCAACCCGCCCTGGATTACGTTCTCGGCATGGCTATGATTCGCGCCGGTCGCGTGCCCGAAGGCCAACTGCGCGTGGATCGCATCCTAAGCCGTGGAAACTCGGCGGAAGGACAATTCCTGCTGGGCGCAGCTCTCTTCTCCGCCGGCAATTACCCGCGCGCCGTGACCGAGTTGGCCAAGGCGATTGCCCTGAATCCCGACGTCCCGTCACTGCAATCGTATTACGGCCAGGCGCTGCTATTTACCGGAGACCCGGACGGTGCCACCCGGGCCTTCCACAAGGAACTCGCCGCCAACCCCAACGACTTTGACGCCAACTTCCAACTGGCTTCGATTCTCGCTCACCGCGGAAAGGCCGACGAGGCGCGCCCGCTTCTGGAACGAGCTGTGCGGATCCGTCCGGGTTCCAGCGAGGCGCGTGATGCGCTCGACCACGGCTTCAAGCTCGATCAACCCGCGAAGGCCGATCCCGGCGTTACCGTAGGGTCGCAGGCGCCACCCATAAGTTCGCTGGACTTACGTCACTTGCCGAAGCCCACCGTTCTGGTTTTCGGAAGCTATACCTGCCCCAAACTGCGCGGCTCCGCGGTGGACCTCAAGCGCATCGCCGCGCAGTTTCATAGCGACGTGGATTTCCGCTTGGTCTACATCCGCGAAGCCCATGCGGAGGGCGGCGCCGAAAGCCAATGGCAGAGCACCATTAATATAAAGGAAGGTATCTCTCTGGCGCCGGCTCGTACCATCACGGAGAAGCAGGACCATGCGGCACTCTGCTTGCGGAAGTTGGATTTGGGCTTCACCGCGTTGGTGGACGGCATGGATGGCGCGGCCGAAACGGCCTACCAGGCGTGGCCCAGCCGCCTCTACCTGATCGGCGTCGATGGCAAGGTCGCTTTCAGCACCCGGCTTGGCGAACTCGATTTCCAGCCGCCGCAACTGGAAGCGGCGATTCGCCAAACGCTGGCTCGCAGGGGCCGGAAATGAGGACTCTTGCCCTCGCCCTGTGCCTGGCATTCGCCGCGGGAGCGCAGTCGCAACCGGACCCGATGCTTCGCCGTGCCATCGACTTGCACCAGGCGGGCGACATCCCCGGCGCCACCGCCGCCTATCGCGATTACCTGAAGAAGGACCCTAAAAGCGTGATGGCACGCTCTAACCTCGGCGCCGCACTCTCCAGGGCGGGCCAATTCGAAGAGGCCATTGTCGAGTACAAGAAGGCGCTGGAACTCGAACCTCGGAATCTGCCCATCAGGGTGAATCTGGGGTTGGCGTATTACAAGACGTCGCAGATCTCCGAGGCGGCGGAAGAATTGGCAAAGGCAGTGAAGCAGCAGCCCTCCAACAGGCAGGCCGTCTTCCTGCTGGCCGACTGCGAACTCCGCCTGGGTGAGAACAAAAAGGTGATCGAGCTGCTTTCACCGCTCGAAAAGGCCTCGCCCGACGACAAAGCGCTCGTCTACCTGCTGGGCACGGCGCTGATCCGCGACAATCAGCCGGAGCGCGGTCAGGTGCTGGTCAATCGGATCCTGCGCGAAGGCGAATCGGCCGAGGCCCTGCTGCTTCTCGGCACCACCAAAATGAACGTGCAGGAATTCGGCCCCGCCCTGGCCGACCTTAAGAAGGCAGCCGAACTCAATCCCAAACTGCCCGACGTCTTCTCCTACTACGGCATGGCCCTCATGGCGACCGGCGATACCGCCGCTGCGGGCGCAGCTTTCCACAAGGAACTGGACGCCAATCCCAACGATTTCGTCGCCAACCTGCAACTGGGCGTCATCTTCAAACAGGATCAGAAATACGACGAGGCCCGCGGCTCCTTCGAGCGCGCCTTGCGAGCCCGGCCGGGCGACC
>JBDTPR010000043.1:0-18243 GCA_039932635.1 Candidatus Solibacter sp. | reverse complement strand
CCGACCCATCGGCACCGTCCCGAGAATCAGCAGGACCCGATCCGGTTTCGCAACCTTGTAAAGGAACTGGAGGCGTCGCTCGGGCAGAAGTATCCGGCCGCCGAGGTCCGGCTCCTTCTGAAACCATTTGAAACCCTAGCTCACGATGATACCTTCTGGAACCATACGCTGGATGGATTGGCCGTGTTGGGCGGGCCTACCCTTTTTCGGGTGTTCCGGCTTCAGCGGACGGTGGCCGCATTGGCCATCGTGGCCGACAGCTTTCACACCAAGCCCTTGCGACACTTTCTGCAGTCGGCCGGTCGCTATCAGATCCTGGGATTGAGCCTGGGAAAGATCCAACTCTTCGAGGGGACCCGCGACGCACTCGACGAGATCGATCCGGCGCCCGAAGTCCCGCGCGCGAGCACTGAGGCGCTGGGCGATGAACGGACTGAGTCGCATATGACCGTCGCATCTTATGGCGGCGTCGGTCAGGGGAGCGCGCCCATGCACCACGGCGACGGCGGGAAACAGGACGCAGTGCAGTCCGACGCGGAGCGGTTCTTTCGTGCCGTCGACCGTGCGGTGCTCGAGCACCATTCCCGGCCGTCGGGCCTGCCGTTGATCCTGGCGGCATTGCCGGAACATCACCACCTTTTTCACCGGGTCAGCCATAACCCGTTTCTGATGGCGGAGGGGCTCTCTGTCAATCCCGATACCCTGCCGATCGATGAACTCCGGGAACGCGCCTGGCAAGTCATCGAGCCGCAGTATCAGGCGGGGCTGGTTAAACTAGCGGACGAGTTCGCCGTAGCGAAGTCCAATGGGCTTGGTAGTGACGACATGGCAGAGGTGGCGCAGGCGGCCGCCGCCGGACGCGTCGCGACGTTGCTGATCGAGTCCGGCCGCATGATTGGCGGTCGGCTCGACGGCGCGACAGGCCGGATCGACGTTGCCGATCTGAGCAATCCGCGGGTGGATGACCTGCTCGACGATCTGGGTGAACTGGTAGGGAAGATGGGCGGCCGGGTCGTGGTCCTTCCGGCCGAGCGAATGCCGGGGCGGACGGGACTGGCTGCCACCTACCGATATTGAGCGAATTACAACTACAACAGGAGAATACTATGCAGATCCAAATCAATACAGACCATAACATCGAAGGTCACGAGGCGCTGGCCGCTCAGGTCAGTAGCGTAGTGGAGCGTGCCCTGAGTTTAGTCAGCGATCACATCACCCGAGTGGAGGTTCACCTGGGCGACGAGAACAGCGCTAAGGGCGGCCAGTACGACAAGCGTTGCCTGATGGAGGCTCGCCTCGAAGGCCGCCAGCCCATCGCAGTCACTCACCAGGCCGCGACCCTGGACGAAGCCGTCGACGGTGCTGCAGATAAGCTGGCCAGGTTGATCGACAGCAACCTCGGGCGAATGCGTGATCAAAGGAGTCACAGGAGAATCCCGCTTCCTCCGGGACCGGCACCCACACCCCAGGCATGAGCAACACCACGGCCAATCTGCGTCGGAAGATCGGCGGAGCCGGAGACCTGCAATCCGTCGTCCGCACGATGAAGGCTGTGGCCGCATCGAGCATCGGACAATACGAGAAATCGGTGCACGCATTGGCGGACTACTATCGCACCGTGGAACTGGGGCTGGGCGCATGCTTCAGGGAGACCGGGTCGGCGCCCTTGACTGCGGAACGAAAAGGCAAAATGGCTGCCGTTACTAGTGGCGCTGTCGTGTTCGGTTCAGACCAGGGACTGGTGGGCCAGTTTAATGACGTAGTGGCCGACTACGCGGTCAAGACGCTGGCAACTCTACCAGGTAAGCCCGAGGTTTGGGCCGTCGGTGAGCGCGTTCATGAGCGCTTGGCAGTCTCGGAACTGCCGCTGCGAAGACTATTCACCGTGCCGAGTTCCGTCAAGGCCATCACCCCGCTGGTCGGCCAGATTCTGGTAGAGACCGAGGCGGGCCAGCGCCACGGTGACGTCACCGAACTTCACCTTTTCCACAACCGCCCCACGTCCGGATCGGTCTATGCGCCCGTCAGTCAGCGGCTGCTACCGCTGGACGAGGACTGGCGACGCGAGCTGGCCGATAGTCCCTGGCCGGCGGGTAGCTTGCCCGAGGTGATGGGTGGCGGCACCTCGACCCTGCGGGCGCTTATCCGCGAGTATCTCTTCGTCTCGCTCTTCCGCGCGTGCGCCGAATCCCTCGCGAGCGAAAACGCGAGCCGACTGGCGGCAATGCAACGCGCCGACAAAAACATCGAAGAATTACTAGAAGACCTCAACAGGAAATTTCATCGTCAGCGCCAGAACGGCATCGACGAGGAACTGTTCGACGTCATCTCCGGTTTCGAAGCACTCAGCGCAAAAGAGAAATGAGTATGAACATTAATTCGGAAGAATTCCGGGTACAAGCCGGAGCGGCGGTCAACCTCGCGGAGTGGCCGACGATGGTGAAGCCGATTTGCAAGTCGAAAAAGGCGTATCAAAGGCTGCTGGAAGAACACGTTGATGAGTTGAGCTCGCTACAGCGCCTTCACTACGCGTCCAATCGCTATGCGCTGCTGCTGATTTTCCAGGCGATGGACGCTGCCGGCAAGGACGGCGCTATCCGGCACGTCATGTCCGGCGTCAATCCGCAAGGTTGCCAGGTATTCAGTTTCAAGCAGCCGAGCGCAGAGGAACTGGAACATGATTTCCTGTGGCGCACGACCCGACGCCTTCCGGAACGCGGGCGGATCGGCATCTTCAATCGTTCCTACTATGAGGAGGTGCTCATCGTCCGGGTGCATCCAGAGATTCTCCTCGGCCAAGGGCTTCCGGATGAATTGCTCTATGAGGAGGCCGTCTGGAAGGGGCGGTATCGTTCCATCGTGGAGCTGGAGGAACATCTTCACCGTAACGGCACACGGATACTCAAGCTCTTCCTACACATGTCCAAGGATGAACAACGAAAGCGTTTCCTGGCTCGCATTGACGAGCCGGACAAGAACTGGAAATTCAGCCTGTCGGACATGCACGAGCGGAAATATTGGAAGCACTATATGAAAGCTTATGAGGACTGCCTGAATGCGACCAGCACCGATCACGCGCCCTGGTACGTGGTTCCCGCCGATGATAAGGAGAATGCCAGGTTGATTGTTTCTCAAATTGTCCTCGACGCACTCAATGATCTCAAGATGGCATATCCCAAGACCACCGCGAAACGTCTACAGGAATTGAAATCTATCCGCAAGCAGTTAGACAAATAACTTTCGTATGGCTCCTTTCTTGACGATCAGAACCAAGGTGAACTCGAATCTGTCCAGGTGGTGGAAACTTGCAGCCCCTGCCGCCCTGATGGGCTGCCTCGTATGGGCGGGGCTTCGCCTCTGGCCTCGTCCGCTTTCGATACGGATGACGACCCTGGTGCCGGTCTTGTCCTTCTCGGACGGGCGCCCCGTGCTCGCGGTGCCGGGAAGGGCGGTCGTCGCGGAGGTCGCGAGATACAACGACGAACTCTTCGCGTGCCTCATGGCCGGCTATTTGCGCGGCACCTCCGCGTTTCGGGATTCGGAAGTGATGATGACTTACCGGCAGGAGAACCACCGGATGATCTATTCTATCCAAATCCGCCCCGTATCCACGGACCTGGCATCCGGCCTGTTCCTGCTGTATTCGGCCAAAGCCCGGGGACTCATCGCAGAGGCAAATTGGCAATTTGTAAACGCAGCAACTCTCGGCGGGTTCCGTCGGCAGAACGGGATATTCGAAATGTCCTACAACTTTCCAGTCCGCCGCCATTTCGATCACCTGACCCGTGCCGAATTAATCAGGTACGCGAGCCGGTTCATCCGCTTCAAATCGGCGAGTGATCCACGCACGTGGCGGCGCAATGTAGCTTCTCTATCGCCGCTTGTCTCGGCGCAGGCGCTACAGCTTTCCGCTGATATCGTTACGGTGGCGGAGTTCTACTCGCTGCCGCTCGATTTCTTTCTCGGCATCGGCGCGATGGAGAACAACTACATGAACGCGGATGGGGATCTGGGCCACACTACATGGAAGCGGCGCGCAGCAGCCGGCGATATCGTTCTGAAACGCGCGGGCGGCCGGGTCCTGGTCCGCAATTCTTCGCAAGGGGTGTGGCAGATCACCCGCGAGACGCTGCGCCACACTCACGATCTATATTTGGCCGATTCGCGGGATTATAGCCGCCTGCCCGCCGCTTTGCGGCCGACGAAGGATCTGGATCTCGACCATGTCGATCCTCGAGTGCTCACAACATATGCAGGGCTGCTGTTTCGCGAGCTACTGGACCGGTGCGGCGGCGATGTGGACACCGCCCTTGGCGCTTATAACGGAGGGCTCGGCAATCCCAACCTGTCTTACGCGCAAGGCGTCCGAGCCGCGGCGAAGCATGCGAGAAGCGTCATGGAGCACGCTGCCGTGTTGAGCGGACCCGTGGCCGGCCGGCGCTTCCTAGCTGGGCGGTAATCCGCGCACGCCATCAGCCATAGGCAGCAAAGGGATACAGCGAGCGAATAGTTCGAAAGGAACATCCCCAGAAATGATCGAGTTGTTGTACAACGACACGCCCGCTCCTCCCGAGGCGGGCATGCTTGGCCGAGTACGTCCAGCGCTTCCGATAATCACCTCCATGCGTCCGTGAGGACCCGCATTCCGCCGAGATCCTGAATAACTACGGAACGCACCTCTATTGTTAGCGCTCGTGTCGACTTTCCGCGGCGGCCTGTTTCAATAACTCCAATTCCGCCAGAACTCTCTTCCATGCTTTGTGATTCCGTTTTGTACTGATTGGTGCAGCCGGATCTGCATAGTAATCCAGAATATCCTGACGCAGGGCGGGTGGAATCGGGCGCCCTGGGTTTTCGGTGACCTTATGAAGCAGTTGCGCGTACGTCCGGTCGGTGAGTTCATAGGCTCCCTGCCTGACTCTGTACCCTGTATCCAGATCGCGATTGACCAACGCCAGGTCGACTGAGGGGTTCGTCGAGAGTTCAGTCAGCAACTGCTGAAATCCCATCGTGGCAATGTTGAGGCTCTTCACAAACAAGCCCTCCGTCTGCGAGGATGGCGGCTTGATGGTCAGTATCTTGAGGATCCCAATCTTGGGGATCAGGCGGATTATGATCCCCAGTACATGGTCTTTCAGGGTCGGCGGATGCTGATATCGGCTCCAGAATCTTGCGTAATCAGTTTGGGAAATGCTGCCGAGAAGTTGCAGGAGCGCGGGGTCTGGGGGATCTGGCGGCAAGTGCCGCGTGACGTTGACGATTGTCGCGCTTGCGAACAGCGGGATGATCCGCCTGACGGCCACACGATAGCTATCCATCGCAGACCTTGGCCGACCGAGGATGCTCCGAACCTTAAGGCCGTAGGTCTCGTAGTAAGCCCGTTCGAGCACGGTTCTCGAAACGCGAAAACCAATCTCTTTGCGATACTCGTATGGCGCATACCGCGAAAACGCGATCTGCGCAACGTCAAACCCGAATTCTGTCCGCACGTGCGCAGTTGGGTCGTCCTCAAACGTGACGATTCGACCGTATCTTCTCTCGAGATCCGGAAACGTAATGGCCGTTGAAGGGTTGACCGCTTCGGAATGGCCGACGGTATCTCCGACGTAGTGGCTCAGCGCTCCGATAGCGAAGGCAAGTTCATTTACGCTCTGAGCGTCGCGCAGAAGGGCGAGAACAAAGTCGCCACTCCGCACGTAATGCGTGAGATCGCTAAAGAGCGTCTCTCCAAACGGGTAGTACCCGAGATCCTGTATGAGGCAACCGCCATACGCGTACGCATGGGCCTCCTTCAGGCCGATATCCGTAGTGCTGGGATAGCGTTGGAGCAGGAGTGGCCGGATGGAATCGTTCCAGGCCAGGTCGATCAGCTCCTCGTGCGTAAATGTCGCATAACCGAGTCCCAATTGCGGCGCCGCCACTGCGACCATCAGCATCAGAACGGCGATCGAAGGGCCTCCGCGCTCTGGTCCCATCGCATTTCGTTCGGCGATTCGTCCTCGATCACCCGGCGGCGTCCCCTGACTTTTTCCTGGGCGCATACTTTCATGTGGAGTATAGGACTCCCCTTTCGGCTAAGTCAACGGCGGCATCCTTCCTGCCGTAAGAAGGGTTGCTCGCGATCCTAATCCCCTGATTTCCAGCCTTGCGACCTTGACCACATTCCGTCATCCTCGGTCCCCAGCAACGAAATCCCAACATCTCGCACGCACTCGGAGGATGCAGGACGCATTCGGGCGCGAGGGCAGTTAGAGAGGGAGCACCTTCCTGAAATGGTCGAACGGTTGTGCAGTGCGATACACCGTACCCTTCCCGAGGCCAGGATGAATGTGGTATTGATTGGGCTAAGCCATGCCTTTGCCGGCCCGCCACGTCGCCAAGAAGCGGGTGAGGTCGCCCTTGCAGGAATGGGGCAAGTGTGAAGGGTCGGCGCCAGTTGAGATGGTGGCGGAAAAATACGGCGTCAGAGGCGGCTGCCAAGCGACGTGACCCGTGGCGGACGCGAATCGAAGGGATTGGAATCTCATGAATCGGAAAACGCTCTTGATCGTCGGTGGGTCGCTAGCTGTGGCCGCGTTTCTTCTAGGGTTTGTCCCGCAATACCTAAAGGTCAAGAATCTCGAAGACCAACTCGACGCCACCCGTCAGGAACTCAAGCTGGAGCAGAGCAAATTGCAGATGGCCGACCTCAGTCTTCTGATCGGGCTAGTCTACGTGGAAGCCAACCTAAAGAACTTCGGTCTGGCGGGTCAACACTCGACCAAGTTCTTCGACCGGGTTCGCACCATGGCAGGCCCGGAGACGGATCCAAACCGGAGAGCTTTTCTTCAGGAAGCGCTGGCCGGCAGGGACGCGATTACCGCGGGACTGGCAAAGGGCGACCCCAGCACGCTGCCCGCCGTGCAGGATCTATTCCAGCGCGCTCTGAAAGCGTCGCCCATCAGCGGGCAGTGATTCCTTCGTTTGCTACCAGGATTTCGGCGCGCCTCGCGATCTTGCCCGGGCGTTCGCTGGATCCCCGAACTTGGTCCAGGCGGTTCGCCAGCCGTTGCGAGTTTGCACCGTTTCTCGGGGCGCGGGAGTTGGCGGGCGCGCGAGCGAGAAAGAATTCCCACGAGGCCGAGGGTATGGCTGGGAAGGCGAAGATTTCGAGGCTGAAGCCTCGTATGAAGCCTGCCCGTCGAGACGCCATTGTAGACAGAGCATCGGCGAGGATGTCGGGATTCGGGGGAACAAGCAGGATGTTCACCATAACCACTGCGACACTATTGACCGTCGGGTTCTTCCTCGGACAATTTCCGGTGATGGGGGGGGAACCGTTCTCGTCCCTTCTGGGACAGCAGGCCCGTGCCAGTAGCAACGACCTCAAGCTCTACAATTCCGGGGGCGTCTTCGCAAAGATACTCCCGCACGTTCGCAAGGGGGAAATAGCCGCGGCGGGTGCAGTGCAGATTCCGGTCACTATCGACTTCTTTGTTGCTCGCATTCGCGGGATTGAGACCTTCAAGAAAGGGCCAGCCGTCTTGAGTATCGATAAGTTCAGCGATCCACCTCGAGAACAGGACCTGCGGAAGTTAGAGCTCGGGAAGAAAGAGCTCGATTCACTGGCGGGATGCAGGCCGGGAAGGTGCCCACTGAAGCTCTCGTCCGAAATGATGAATCGGCTTCCGAGAACTGCCGCAACCCTTGGCCCGGGCCCTAAGCTTGAGAGTGAGTTCCGCGCCGCTCTCTTAAACTACGTATCAAGCTACGTGGAGAAGGGGGCGCCGGCGATGATGACGTACTGCGATACGGATCCGCCGGTTCAAACTGGTAGGGAATTTCTGGCAGTGCTCGGGCAATTCGTCTGGCTGGATAAGTATGCTCCACTGCTATTCGAAGCTCTAAGAGATCCCGGCGCGGCTCGTCCCGACATCGACGATTTTCTTTATTGGTCAAAAGAGAGCTTCGGTCTCAAACCCGTTGTAAGCGTAACTCACGTCTTGATTTTCAAAACGATGGTCGGAGGCAAGCAGTGGGCGTTCATCGCGTCAAAGCAGATTTATGCCAACCACTACTTCGATGGGTCCCTTGGTTTGACGGTGCTCGCCGAGGAATCGGCGGACCCGGCACATGCTCGGATATCAGTTGCATACTTCAACCGCTCCCAGACCGACGGGCTCCGAGGTTGGTTTGCCTCGATCCAGCGATCGATAGTGGAAGGGCGCGTCCGCGCATCGCTGTCAAAGAACCTCTCTGGCATGAGAGACAGCCTCGGGAAGGCCTATCAGAATGAACTCGCGATAAACGGACAGCGTCCGTCACCTGCGCGGTGATGGGACGATTCGCCACTCGGCCCTTCGTGATTGCAATAGACCTTCTTCTTGAATTCACGGACAAATGTGCCTAGACGCTCTCGATTTGTGGAGGCTGCTCCGGCGCGCAACCCGACGCTTGATCGTTCCTATTTTGCGTAAAGACTGAAGTCTCCCCCCGTGCCCGTCCGCAGAATGTGGGCGATTGGTCTTGAGGATCGGCCGCCCGGCAAACTACGATTCCACCTCCAGCACGGCGGCGGTTCCTCTCGCGTAAGGGACTTCACCGGTTTTCGTGGCTGTCGTAAGATTCAAGAGGGTTCGAAGACAAATAAGATGCAATCCAATGATAGCAAGCGCTTCCGCCTGTCCTGCACCCGCGGACTTCGCGCGTTCGTGTGCCACAATCTCGCATTTCAGGTGGACTCTAGTCCCGTCTTCGCGAAACATTCGAAGAGCTTTTCGGGCGCCGACAGACTATCGGATGGCGTTGACCGGATGCGGGTGGAACTTCGAGTTGATGCGGCGGGTGGAAAACTGGCGAGCATAACGGCTCACTCCAGCGGCGGCAAAATTTGCCGATTTATCAGGCGTTCATTGAGGGGGAGTTGGAGGTCCCGAGGCGCTTGGCGGGGAAAGTTCACGAACTCTATTTCGCAGCACGGCGAGTTCAATTTTCAGAACCATGTGGAGCCTTTCGGACGCCTCTACGGCGGCATATTAGGAACTCGATCCCATTCCATAATTCCGGGCGACGGCGATGCTGGGCCGGTCTCATGAAGCGGCCAGCGCCGGGTGTTAACTGCGGCACCACGTGCACGACCCAGGGCTCGCGGGAACCGACTCGTGCCCCCGGGCGTAGCAGGAATCTGGAACCGACGCGATTCGCCGTCGACTCCTTCCGAGGCCAACCCATCGTAGCAGACCATCAGGTCGGTGCCGTTCCATTGATTGGGCGCTACAATACTCGACGTGACGTGACGCCTCGCGCTGCTCTCATTGGTTCCCTCTGTTTTGTTCTGGTGCGCAACTCGATCTGCTAACCGGACAGTCAGCGACCAGAGCGGGAAGAAACTTCCTGGCGCGGTGGTTTATCTCAAGGACACCAGATCGGCGCACATTCGGTCCTACATCGCCCGCAAGAGCGGGGCCTTTCATTTTCACAGCCTTAGCCCGGGCATCGACCATGAGTTGTCCGCGCGATTTGAAGGCGTGACCAGCTCTACCAAGTCGCTGAGCCGGTTCGATTCGGAGAAAACAGCAGCAATTGATCTGGTTGTGGATATGAGACGCTAGGCTAGTGCTAATGCTGCGGATCTACCCTCCGTGCGCGAAAGCGAAAAGAGCCGACGCGATACCTTCACGTGGCTACATCCAGCGGCTGAGGGATACATGCAAATTCCTACTCGAGAAACCGCCGGACCTCCGAAGAGCATGGTGGGGCGCTGGCTGTATTCCGGCCGTCGTATGGATACGCGGGAACAAATTGCGAGTCATACGTCACATCCCTGGTACTTGGTTCTCTGGCTCACCGGAGTCGATTACTTCTCCACCCTGGGATATCAGCCAGGAATCGCGCTTCTGGCTGCAGGCGTAGTCTCGCCGATCGCAACTGTGATGCTCGTAGTGGTGACGTTGGCGTGCGCGCTGCCGATCTACGCACAAGTTGCGCGTCGTTCTTACGTGGGACAAGGGTCATTGGCCCTGCTGGAGAACCTATTACCCGGATGGCGGGGACGAGTCTTTGTTCTGATCCTACTCGGTTTCGCCGGCACGGATTTCGTTATCACCATGACGCTATCGGCTGCGGACGCCGCTCAACATGCGATTGAAAATCCTCTTTTGCACTCCATCATCGGCGGGTCGAGGATTGAGTTTACAATTGGCTTGCTCGTACTGCTCGCCTTGGTGTTTCTCGCGGGATTCAAAGAGGCGATCCGTCTTGCTGGGGCCGTGGCGATCCCTTACCTATTGCTGAATCTCGCGGTTCTGATTCGCTCGTTCTGGGAGATCGCTCAGCGACCGGAGTTGTTCCAGCATTGGCAAGCGAGTTTGGCGGTGCGTGGCGACTGGACTACGCTTGTGATCGCTGGCGGCTTGATCTTCCCCAAGCTTGCCCTCGGACTCAGCGGTTTCGAAACTGGGGTGTCCGTGATGCCGCTCGTGGCGGGAGACGCGGAGGATCGCCCGTCGGACCTGCCCCTGGGCCGGATCCGAAATACGCGGAAACTGCTCACGACCGCCGCACTCATTATGAGTTTCATGCTGGTTCTTTCCAGCTTCGTCACGACACTGCTCATTCCGCCCGAAGCCTACCGGATCGGCGGCCCCGCCAGTGGCCGGGCGATCGCTTATCTGGCGCACTCCTTGTTGGGCGCCGGCTTCGGAACCGTCTATGACCTATCCAGCATTCTGATCCTCTGGTTCGCGGGTGCATCGGCGATGGCGGGACTGCTTCACCTGATTCCCCGGTACCTGCCGCGTTTCGGTATGGCGCCTCTCTGGGTGGCCTACACGCGTCCGCTGGTGCTGGTCCTGCTGGCGATCAGTGTGCTTGTGACCCTGGCGTTCCGCGCAGACGTTGAGGCGCAGGGTGGAGCATATGCCACCGGGGTTCTGGTCCTCATGCTTTCGGCGGCGGTTGCCGCCGCGCTGGCCTTGTGGCGCGAACACGATCGATTCCAGAGCGCTTACTGTTGGATGGTAAGCGTGGTCTTCCTTTACACGTTGGTCGACAACGTAATCGAACGCCCGGACGGAATCATCATCGCCAGCATTTTCATTACGGCCGTAATTGTGTTCAGCGCCGCAAGCCGCTACCGGCGGGCCACCGAATTGCGGGTACGCGATTTGACGCTGGTCGATGAGACGTCGAGCAGGCTATGGCAGTCCATTGTTTACAAGAAGGTCAATCTCGTTCCGATCCGGAGCACGGATCCGACCGATCGGGAACGAAAGGTTACCGAGATTCGAAGGTATTACACCGTGGATGGCCCGCTGGCATTCGTGCACGTGCAACTGCTCGACAACCGGAGTGAATTCCTCGCGAATCTGAAGGTGAGGGTCACCACCGAGGGCGATCATTACCTGATCCAGGTTTCGCAGGCGATCGCCATCGCCAACACAATTGCGTACATCAGCGAACTGACGGACCCGATCAGCATATTCCTCGGGTTATCCAGACAGAACCTGATGACGCAGGCATTGCGATACCTGCTTTGGGGTGAGGGAGAGACCGGCCTGATGGTCTACACGATTCTTGTGCGCTACTGGAACTGGACGCCGCCTGGCGACGTGCGACCTGTCATATTCCTGATTAGCGAGTGAGCCCATCCTGGGGCCCGCCAGTCTCGTCCGCGAGATTCCCAGACCAGCGTTGGAGGAGTCTGCGACGGAGCAGCTCGCGGCTGGCGCGCGCGGTGACATCGCTCTGGATCTTGGGCTCAAACCGGTGGTCGTACACATAGCACTTGATCCGCAACCGAAGACAAACCCTTCGGTCGAAGACCTGGGTCAACAGGATAACGATGGGCTTTCGGGCCAATAGGAATGGCGAGCAGATCGCCGCCTCGAAGCCGATTCTCCGGGCCACGTCGGGGTCGGTATCCGGGGGCAAGAAGAGGTCGGTCACAACCTGGCAATCGGGCACGCCGGAATTGGCGTTGAAAACACGATCGCTCAGGATTTGCGCATTCGGTATGGTGACACGAGTGTCGTCCGGGGTTGTCAGTTTCGTGCTTCGGAGGCCGATATGGTCGATCTCACCGTAGGCGTCACCAATCCTGACGCGGTCGCCCAGTTGGTACGGGCGATCTCCCAGAACTACCAGGCCGCCGATGAGATTCTTCACGAGGTCTTGCGCTCCCAATCCAAGCGCAATCCCCAACGAAGCGATGCCCGCAAGGAATGTTTCCCGCGATGGCGCCAGCAGGTTCACGCAAATGAGAATGGCTAGAAACCAGATTCCGATTCGGAGGACGGGCTCGACCCACTTGATGAAAAAGCGGGCCCGGGTGCTCCTGCCGCTCATCGACTCGAGGGCTCGCGAAGTCCAATGAATGAGCAGCCATGCCACAACAAGAGTTACAACCGCGGCTCCGATCCTGCGGAATGTGAATTCCTGCAGAATAGACGGGGACCCTAATTGCAGAAGCATTGCCGGAGCACTTACCATAATGTCCTCCTCCTCTAGATCAGGTTCAGACGATGTAACGCCATGTGCACAAATCGCCCGGCTTCCGGGCGAATGCGCAACCCGGGAGAGGACGGTTCCGATTCCAGGCACTCCAGCCCTACCAGCCGCTCCAATTCAATGCGACTCTCCTCGATGGGACATTCGAAAATCTCCGAGTGGTCCTGTTCCGTTAGGCTGCCATGCTGAAGAAGCGCCTGCAATGTAAGCGCCCCATCGAGGGTGAGTTGAGCGACCATGTTTTCGTAGTTGGGTTCCTTAGGCTCGCGCATGTAGAGAACCCCTCCCTCGACACGCTCCATATAATGTTGCCAGAGTTCGAACGCGCTTCGGAACACGCCCTCCGACTGGCGGTAAAGAGAGTCGAAAAAAAGTTCTTCGGCGCTTTGCTGGAGGCCAATCAACCGTCGCACCCGGCTGACCCGTGGATCGGACTCCGGAAGAGGAGGGTACTCTAGTCTCAAACCGGAAAGATAATGCCGAAGCAGGATCGCATTCTTCAAATCCTGAGGCGGAACGGCCATCGCGTTGATCCTGTGCGTGAAATGCCGGCTGAGGTTGACCGCAGCGTCCAGGTAGCGGAAAGAGTGCTGATTCAAACTCAGTATCCACAGGGTCGAGCGGCCGGTAGCCGAGATGATTGCCAGCAACTCGCGTAGTCCTTCGAATCCATTCATCCTCCGCAGGAATGTCCGCTCCATTTCTTCCAGCATGACAACTCTCGGGTGCGACGACAGGTTCGCACGCAAGTCGTCATCCGGGCTCAGCCCGAAGAGTTGATGGAGGAACGCTCGCATTTGAGCGGCATTCGTGATACGGTCGCGAAACTGGCCGCGCACAATTGTCGCATCCGAGAACTCGGCAGCCGAGGCGCAGTTCAACAGGGATGTCTTGCCGCTGCCCCTTGCCCCAACCAGCAATACCGAGACGGACCGCCGCGACTGCCACAGGGACCGGGCTTGCGCCAAGGCGGCCATTTCCGGCTCTCTGCCTATCAGGAAGCGCGGCTCTTGGACCGGAGCCAGGCGGAAAAGGCGCCGGTAGATCATGGGCAGATCACGCGCGCCCTGCTGAAGGCTGAGGATCTCACCCAGGTACGCCTGTGAAACAACTGGCGCGACAGTCCCGATTGGCGGGGCCTCCCAGCCGGCCTGCTGCAAAAGCTGGTGATACCGGGTGCGAACCAAGTTCCGTACCCACCGGCCGGTCTCGGAGGTCCGGCCAAGACCCAGCCGCCACGCTTCGCGGAGCAGCCTGGAGCCACTCTGCTGGGCCAATTGCGTCAGCAATCCGAGCCGCCCCTGATCGAGCGCAAGGTGAGTGAAGGCGACGACGCCAGCGGTAGCCTCGGCAAGGTTGCGCTGTACCAAAGCGTGCGGGTCGGTTGCGGCCTGTTTTCGGTAAGAGACCAAGGCCAGCGCGTTCGCAATCCCCTCCCGCGCTATCTGGGCTCCCTGCCCAGCCTCTTTCACGGCGCTTTCCAGGCTGAACGTCACCACTTCCCTGGCCCGCTCGATTTCCCGAACAACGGCGCGATGATCCGCCTCGGCCTCATGAAAACCCGCCCGAACTGTTTCCCTGCCGAAGCGGACGAGGGCTGAAAGAAACGCCCTGCGTGGCTCCAGTGTGCGCCAGGGCGATCGCCAAGACGGCAAGGCATGGCGCGGTTCGACAGTCTCGACCGTCGGGACAAGGTGCTCCAACGCGGAGGCTTCCGCCGCCCGCTCCCAGGTTGAGAGGCGATCTTCGGCGGAAACAAGGTCTGCCTGGGGTGGCGGAAAACTCCGGTCGGGTTCTCTGGTCTGCGCTTCCTGCAACCAGCGGGTCGCGTTGTCTAGTTCTTCGAGCAGCCCCGCCTGCTCCGTGTCCAGCGAATTCAGCCCTTGTTCGCACGCCGCCGTAAGGTCGATCGCCACATTTGCCATCTCGAACTCAAGGTCCAAGACCGCTTTCACGGCGCGTTGCTGGCGGGACCAATGCCGGAAGCACGTCTGCCGGTACCGTAGCCACCGCCGTCGCTGTCGTGTGGATAGTCGGGTCTCTCCGCTGAGCAGTGCCTGCGCCAACCGTCCGCTTACGCCGTTGCACCACTCGGCGATGCTACGTGACGCCTCGTTTGCGTCGCTCTCCAGGCGGCTCAACCGCTCTTGCCAACGGGTTCGACTTTCGCCCAATGCCTGGTCACCGCCGCCGGGTCGGTGGGGCGATCGGATCGCCTCATCGCGGATTGCCTGCCACGGCGCCAGCAAAAGCAGCGATCCCTTGGCGAGGGCAAGTAAGAATTCGCCGTCCGTTCCGACACGAGCCTTCTCATCCAACAGGAATTCGCGCTCGACGATGGCTCTAATGGCGAGTTGCAGGGTTGGACGGCGACGGCCAAGCAGATATCGGCGCAAGCGGGAAGGTGTGACTGGCTGGAGTGTTTCCAGCAATTCCTGGCCCTGCACTGCAATCGTCTGGGGCAACCTTCTAACCAGGTCCTCTATGCCGGCCTGGTAGTTCTCAAGGGCCGCCAGTGCCCGTTCATTAGGCCGCGCTTTCCGGAATGCGTGAACCGGTTCGAAAAGCAACCCATTTGCCGCGTCGCTCATCAGGTTGCTGAGAGAAGTAAGGCTGGTCTCCTCGGGTGCGGGTGGCGCCGTGCGCTCAAAGGCGGCGGCTTGGGAATGAAGCAGAGACTCGATGTCGGCCCGGGCAGCGTTCCATTCCGACGCGAACTGGCTGGTCCGAGCCGCCGCCTCAGTCTGCAACCAATTCCAGATGGCCGGGAAGCTTGCATCGTCTACCGCAGGTTGCCGGACTACAGAGGTCGGGTCCATGGCTTACGATGATCCGGGTTCGCCAGAGAGATGGACATCGAGAGTCGATCCCGGCACCACTTCGAACGTCGCCGAAGCAAGGCGGATCTTATTATCCGACTTGTCAATTTCTTCGAGGATCCGGGTATAGAGGTGGTCCCTCATCCAGCGCCGCTTCCGATAGTCCACAACATAGCGAACCGTAAACTCAATCCAATTGTCCGTCGCGCGCAACGTCACCATTGGCTCGACATTGGCCTCCTCGACCCGGTACTGCCGCACCATCTTGAGCCAGGACTCCTTGACCTCAGCGGCGTAACCGGCCAAAACCTCATCCACCAGTCTACGCAACATCGCGCGCGCCAGTACCCAATCCGATCCATATCGGACAGGTAAAGTGATTTCGTCCCACAGGAAAGGAAAATCTCCCGAGTAGTTAAAGACTGGTTCCTTGAAAACAAAACTGTTGGCGACGCGGACGATGCGGCCGGAATAAAGGTCGGCGGCTACCCACTCCCCAACTTCCATGAGCGTAGTTCGGAGAATCGATATATCGATTACATCGCCCTTGATCCCTCCGAGTTGAACCCGGTCGCCGGGGCTGAAGAAGCCTCCTACCGATATGGCTGCCCAACCGGCAACGCTGGCGATCACTTCCTGGAGGGCGAAGGCAATGCCGGCGCCGGCCACCCCAAACGCCACAGTGAAGCCGCCCAGACGATTGCTGTAGACCGTTGTCACCACCACTGCCGCCGTTGCGTAGCCAAGAAACATAACGATTTTCCTGGCTCGGTACCGCGTGTCTACGTCCTGAACGTAGCGGCTCACCGACCGCTGCAAGAGGCGCACGAGTGTGAAGACAACGAGCAGTGCTATCGCAACTGTGATCATTTTCCCCACAGTCGGATCAAACAACCAGGTTCTGACCGTTTCCGGCATCGATTCTCCTTGTGAGCGTTGCAGTGGCCATGCACGACGAATCCGGGGCGATCTGCCCGCCTGGATGCCCGAGGTAGGATCCCGGGATCAAGCCCGCAACGGACTCCGGCGCGGTCCTATCCTAGAGCTTTTCACGGGGCTGGGTCAGAAGAATTCGGCGCTCCGACCAGGAGACCGACTCAACCCAGCGCGTTGGCACGAGGAGGTTGTGGCCGGCGAACCAAGTCCCTGTCCCGACCGCCAGATAACGGACGAACCAGTCCGCGTCTTGAATGATGAAGTCGTCGAGTCTCCCCAGGATGCCGTCTGTGGCTGCTACCTCATAGCCCGCCACTTCCCGCGCACTTCTCAGGTGCGGATTACCTTCGGGCTCGGCAAGTCCCTCCGCGACCGGCGGCGGAGCCATAAGCCCGAGTGATCCGTAGCCCGGCCACCCGTAATACTGGTTCATCGCGATTTCCTGCCGTCTTGAAACCGGTAGGTTTGTGTCGACCGCCGGACTGTCTTGAACCTGATCCTTCGTCAACAGAACCGGAATGATCCTCCTGTCCCATTCCGGTTGGCTGACGGCGGCCGGCGATATAAGGACTCGCCGGCTGGCAAGCCACGTCCCTGTTTCAACAACGATATAGCGAACTGTCCACGTCTCGTCGTCGAATAGGTAGTCTGACGCAGTCCCTATTTCGCCGTCCCGAGCATGGATAGAAGAGCCAATTAGAGTATTCAAACTTTGAAGCACGTCTCCTCCTTAGAAACCATCGAGCTGCTTCTCCTTCGTCACGCCGCGCAAAGCGTCCTCCCCACAAGTAGCGTCCAAAGAACACGGTAGCGAGCTCAGGCGATGCCAACCACTAGGCCGCGACCTAGTAGGCCCCCATCGAGGCGGCAGTTACGATGGAGTTCGCAACGACGAATGGCGATGAGCCTGTCGGCTTCTGCCTTTGGAGGCAAATTGATGTTTCAAATAAAGAAGATCCTCTTTCCCGTTGATTTTTCTGAGCCATGCCTTGGCACCTCGCGTTATGTCGAGGCATTCGCGGGCCGGTTCCAATCGGAAATCACTCTTCTGCACGTGGTGGACATCGGCGCGTACCGTGTATGGGGAACCTCCGCACTGTGGGGCTTACCGGCGATAGACATGTCCCGCGAGGGGGCGAATTGGGCCCGCGAAAAGATGAGCCACTTCCTAATTGAGGAGTTCAAACACTTTGATGTGAAGCGTCAAGTCATGGAAGGAGACTTAGGGCTTCAGATCATCGCCACCGCGCGCCAACTCGGGTCAGACCTGATCATGATGCCCACGCACGGCCTGAGTGCCTTTCGCCGTTTCGTCCTAGGTTCAATTACCGCGAAGGTTCTCCATGACGCCGAATGTGCCGTCTGGACCGGAGTTCATTTGGAAGATGCGCCGGCACTCGAAGCCATCGCGTTTCCCAAGGTAATGTGCGCGGTCGACATGGGTTCCCAGAGCGAGAACGCCTTGCGCTGGGCTGCCGGATTTGCGAAGGAGCACTCCGCGGAACTTATCGTGGCTCACGTCGTGGCGGCGTGGGATTCGGGTCCCGCCAAATATCTGGATCATAGATTTGTGCTGGAGGTGTCCGCTGAGGTGCGAGCGGAATTAGGTTCGTTGCTCGAAAAGCTGGGCATCGTTGCTCGGATCATCGTGAGGGGCGGCGAGCCGGCGAAAACCGTGAGCGAGATTGCGCAGTCCGAAAACGTCAGTCAATTGGTTATCGCCCGCGGCGCGGTGGCGGAAACCCTGGGGCGCCTGCGCTCAAACGCCTATGCAATTATTCGTAGCGCGCCTTGCCCCGTGGTCAGTGTTTAGGTAATGTGGGGAGTGCTGCTAATCGATGCGAACCGATCAGCAGGACAGTGCGGTCGAGACGAAACGTGAGAAGTGAGCCTACCGATTGAGAGCTGATCGCCCGCCCGCTTTTCGGATTTGTCTCAGTCACGGCCTCTGGCAACTGGTTCGACTATTGGCGATCCTTCTCTGCGGAGTGGCCCTCATCTG
>JBDTPR010000042.1:0-18322 GCA_039932635.1 Candidatus Solibacter sp. | reverse complement strand
GCCAATTCCCCGTGGAGCCAGGTCTCGGCGGCACTATTTCGCCAATCGAATACCGGCATTGTGACCCCCTTCTCGTCGAAAAGACGATTTCACGGCTTGCTCGCACTTACACACCGGGTGGTGATCTCGCGGACCAGGTAGTCCGAATCTGTCACAGGCAGCATACGGAAGGCCGTGGCGTCCTCCGGATTGAAGCGGTATGTCGCTCCCATGTACACGCGCTCGTAAGACGAGACGTCATTCACCACCCAGTCGCCGGCGTTGCCCACCGTATCGTACAGGCCGAAGGGGCTTCGGTACTCGCGATACGCATTCACGGGCTTCAAGGCCGGCGCCGGATCGCCTTTCTCCGGCATGCCCGGAGCGTTGGCGCGTTTTGGGTCGAATTTGTCTCCCCAGGGATACACGCGGCCATCGACGCCTCGCACGGCAAGCTCCCATTCGAGAGCGGTAGGCAGGCGCATCCCACGGCTCCTACAGTAGACTTCTGCCTCTTCCCGAGTCATCGGCGCAGGACAGGTCTCGCAAGGAAGAGCGACGAGCCCCACGACGATATCGCCGGGCGCCGAAACGTTGTTCGATGTTGCTTGAGCGATGGCGCCAAAAATCGCGCCGAGATCTTTGCCGAGCGATTTGAGCTGACCGTTACCCGTGGCATCGATCGCTTTCGATTGCTGCCGCGCGGTGAGTACGAAGGAATTTACCGCCTGGAGCAGTCCCGTGTTCAGCAGTCGCTCGGCAACGGGCAAGTACTCGCGTAGGGTAGGCGGCCGAATGTCGATCCAGTAGGGATGTTGGTTGCTGTGAGGTTCGTTTTCCCGGCCATGGATCCACTTCACGGCAGGAATGTACGCCATGCCGGGGTGATCGAGGACATCTTGTGATGCCGGCAGCGCCAACCTGATACGCTTGCCAGCGCGACCGAGGCCCGGGGTCAGCTTCAAGTGCCAAGACAGAGCACGCTCCGCGCCGTCGGAGTAGGTTCCTGTCACGCGGATGATGACGTCCGACGCCGGGATCCAGCGCGTCTGCTGGCGGGATGAAATCTTTTCGTCCAGGAACGTTTCGGATCGGTTCTCGTTTGGCGTTTCTTGTGTCCCTACGATTCGCACTGCTGACGCGGTGGAGAAGGCAGAATCCAGATTCAGGTCGGCGAAAACACGAGCGCGATAAAGGTTCACCATCGCAATGGCCAACGCGACCGCTGCGGCGACGCCGGCGACCTGGATTGCGCCGGTGATTCGCCGCACCCGTTTGCGGCGTTCTTCGCGGCGCCATAGATCGTCGAATCCGACGCCGAGGAGACCGGCAATCAGACGGATCAACGCCCGCTGCTCGCCATCCGAGCCCCCCTCCTTGAGCGGCCTCAGGTCGGCTGCAAGTGGGGCCTCGGTGCGGCCGTCCTCAGTCGTCGTTAGAAGAGCTTGGGGGAAGCATTCCGGCGGAGTTCCGGCGCCAATAACCGCGTGGATTGCGCCGCCGGGCCGGCGCTGGCGGAACAGAGCGATTTCGCGGGGAACCCAGGAACCGGGGCCGGCGGCGTTCGGCGTACAAAGAACGATGAGTTGCTGGGATTGAGACAACTCCTCGGCGATGGCGCTTTCAATGCGTTCCGCGGATCGAGCCTCATCCCGATCCCGGAAGATTCGGCCCAAACGGCGTGGTACCGTGCCGTGCGCTCCGACCGCGCCCACGAGCGCGCGCGGAACCGCGTACTCTTCGAGTTTCCGGTGCAGTTGTTCGGCTTGGCGGGCGTCCGTGCTTCGATAGCTCAGAAACGCACGATACTTGAATTCCGGTTCAGGAATACCTGACACAGTACCTACTCACTTTTGTCCTGACAACGATTCTTGTTGCCTCAGTTACCCGTCACGCGTGGATTTCCAATAGACTACAGAATCACTTTGCTGCCCGCATTTAGGGCATGCAGCAGTTTCCCGCGATCTGGGGTGGTAGCCGCGGTTGAAGTAATCTCCTGCCGAGTGCTTTCAAAGGTCCAGGTCGCGGGCACGCGTTGGCGGACCAACTCCGGAGTCTTGCTGGCGAGCTGCTTTTTGAATGCCTCGGATGCCATTTGATAGCCGCACGCCATCAAAGCGCTCGATTCCGCCGTAGTGAAAGCATCGAGATCGGTGCGGAGTTCCGCAAGCGCCTTCTGGAATTCCTTGCGAATACCCGATGGCGTTAGCGGAGCGCGTTCCACCTGAAAGG
This sequence comes from Candidatus Solibacter sp., assembly GCA_039932635.1. Taxonomy (GTDB): domain Bacteria; phylum Acidobacteriota; class Terriglobia; order Bryobacterales; family Bryobacteraceae; genus Solibacter. The sequence continues at coordinate 16,111 of JBDTPR010000042.1, read as the reverse complement.
TCTCTTGAGAAAATGGCAGCCGGATGGTATCCGCATCCAGGCCCGCCTTCATGTGGAGGAACATGAGTCCGCGGATCAAGCCGGAACTCTGGCGAGCGTTCAGGTCGGCGTACGTCGCCTGACGAACCCGCTCCATCAGAATGTCCATCGCGCGCATCGCGTAGGATCCTAAGGCTTTCAGGGTAGCATCGGAACGCCGTTCCAGAAGCAGTTGTCCGGCCGCGTCGCTCACCAGAAGCACGTTGCAGTTGGCCGCAAGCAGAGCGCTGACTCCCTGGTTATCGTACACGCCTCCATCGACCAGTTGAATCTCCACATCCTGGTAACATTGGCCGAGGTTCAGAGGCGCGAAAATACCGGGGACGGAAGCCGAAGCCGCCACCGCTCGCGCAAGTTGAATTTGCCATCCGGCATCGGGCTCGTACCAAGCCCATTGCAGGCGTTCGATGTTGTCCGCTCCCTCGTTCAGGGCCCAGGGAGATTCACCCATCCAGGTCGGTGTGAATTGCCAGCCGCGGCCCGTGTTTACCGTGGTGGCATTGAGCACCAGGCCCGGAACTTTGTTGGCACGGAGCCAATTATGCCGGTCCGGATGAAAAGTCTTCGATCCGGTGAGTCCCGCGTCATGGTCGTTGGGCGTAAAAATCAACTCATGCATGCGCACCGGCTCCGATCGCAACGGAGTAAAGACCGGCCGGTAGAAATGTTCATCGAGAGTCTTGGCCGTCTCGTCGGGATCCATGGCGCCCTTCCGTTTACGAACCAGGAACTGAAATGCCAAGGCGGCCGTTGAAGGCTGAATCTGCCGCCGTACATCAACGGCGACAGCATTCTCGAAGTGTTCGATCAAACGTGCGACCAGTGACACGTAGTCCTCGCGCTTCATTGGAGGATCCTTCAGAAGTCTTTCCCGCAGAAAGAGCCAATAACAGGCGCCGACGATGCTGCCTCCTGAAACGCACGAGAGGACTTCGACGTGTCGCAGTACATCGAGCTCCGCCAGGCAGGCCAGGACACCCAAGTGATAAAAAGAGGCGCGAAACCCTCCTCCCGAGAGTGCCAGTCCCACCTTGCCAATGAACGACGACGCGACGGCATCCGCGGCCCCGGGCAAAAGCGTATTGAATAAATCCCGAATCTCCGGAACCTTTAGCGGGTCCGGCTCCAGCAAGTGCGCCAAGGCGGCCAATTGCCGTGTCGTTGTTTGCAGTTTCCACATCGCCGGACGCTCCGCCCGGGCAATGGTGTCGGCCGCATCCTTATATTTGCGCAATCCCAGAAGGGCTTCGGCGCGACTGGCGGCAGGCCACCATTTTGTTGTCGCCTCTGGGATATGCGCCACAATCTTGTCCCTGATCTCGTTGGCGCGCTTGCGCCGCTCAATCCCATCGTCTCCACGCGAGGCGAGTAACTCTTCCAGGAAAGCGGCATTGATCGCGGCATAGGCGTCCTCGGACATTTCGCCCGTGGGGATACCGCGGCCGTAATACCTGGCCGAACTGCGCAGGTCTTCATACTGACCCAGATCCAGCCACTGGCGTTTATGGATGCCGCCTGCAATCCCGAGCGTCTCTTCGTCGCCATCCAGCGCGGGATCCTGCAAAACGAAACGGCTGGCCAATATTTCCAGGGCTAGCCGATGGCGCGTGGCCGAGCTCAACTCCGGATCCTTGCTGGTAAACAAGGCTTCCTGGCGGCAGAGTTCATCCAACGCTTTCTTCTCCGCGGGAAGCGCGTCCGTCAGATACTTGCCTTGACGAAGGCGACTGAGGACCGCGCGGGCAAGAGGCAGTTTGTCTTCCTTGCCTAAACCCTGCCAGAGTTGGTCTGCTTCCTTGAAGGTGAGCGACTCACCAGCCAGAAAACTGCGCGCTTGAGTGACGAGATCCACCGTTGATGCCTCCTCGGCTGGGATCATCATAGCTCAGAAGGAAAACTCGTCGTAGCTTCTCCACCATGTCGGACAGGGTAGCCTTCTGAGGGGTTTTTCCACCGATGAAGCACCCTCACGTGCTCCCGAAGCGATCCCTGACCACAATGGGATTGTGTTGTTTTTAGGCGCAAGCTATGCCTAACAGCGACGTCATCCGCCCGATGTGTTTCATCGCCATGCCTTTCGGAACCCGTTCCGCGCAGCGCGCCGTGTTCAAGCTGGCGCTCGCCATTGAGATGGATCCGGCCGCATCTCCCGCAAGGACGCCTGATCGCCAGTTGCTGCCTCCGCGGGCAGAAGCCGTCTATTTGTGAACGCCCGATACCAGCCGGTGCGTCACATACTGGACATCCAGTGCAGAGGTCTCGAACACGTTGGATCGGACCAGCACCTGGTATGATGCGGGAAATCCAGCATGGCCTTCCTTGTGAAACAAGCTCTTCAACATCCGCAATTGTTTCGGAGAGCTGAAGAATTCGCTGGCGGCCTGAGACCCGGCCGATCGCGTCGCCGAGAAGATCACCGTTCTCAACGACTCGTCTCCGCCGCTTGGCATCACCGTGATCAATCCGTAAGCCGTATCGCGGTTCTGTTCCCGGGAGGCTGCGCGGGCATCGTATTCTGACAGCTCGCCGGGTCTCGGATCCACATTCAAGATCACCGTAGCGTGCTCCTCATCCGGTATGCGGACGCGAAACGGTTTGTCGCGCAGGAGCAAATCGATACTCTTGCTGAATCCGGGCCGGCCGAACATAATCAGGTTGCGCCGGTTCAGAGCCGGCAGTTGAAGTGCGGGCTCCGGCAGAAACTCCGGCGTATTTCCGGCTGCAATCAGCACCTGGCTGGCAATGAACGCGCCGGCTACATCTCCCCAGAACGGCGATGTCAGCGAAGGGCCAAGGTAAATCTGTTTGGCCGGAGGCAGGCCCGGCTGACTGTTATACCAGGCCAACAGATCGGGGGAATGGATCGTCGGCGGTGCGGGAGGATCTACCGGTCGCTGGATTAGAGTCAGTTGCGCCGCCGTTGCCAGGCAAATGAGAGGCCTCCCTCCCGGACCCGCCAGCGGACCCCAGGCTTCCGCAAGTATGGGATCGATCGAGATCCGCGATCTGTGGCTCAACACCGCCACCGCTGCTGCAATCACGAACATGATGCCTGCCAGCAGGAGCACCGTCTTCATCCGGACTTGCCTGTCCCAGAAAACTACGGGCGGCGGCAAATGATCTACCACAGGCTCCACCGTGGGGTGGATCACGCTTTCGACGGCGGGACGCCTCAAAAAAGACGGGCAATAGGAGCCCTTCGGAATCTCGATGCGGAGCCGGTCCCCGGGGTTCTCCACCTCGTAGTAGTGCTCCAGGCGGCGCCGCAGGGTGTGTATACGATTTCGAACCGACCCGTCCTCCAGCGCTGAGTAGTCCCGGGGCCGGCCGAGCGCTCCGATGGCTACGGTGTACTCGCTTAACGTTTCGCCTTGACCCTGAATCTCGCAGTCGCAAACATATTTGAGGAGGGATCGTAGCTGGTCGGAACGATGGAACGTAGAACTGGCCAGAACTCGTTGAAGTCCCTCCCGTTTCTCGTCCTCTGAAAGGTCGGCTTGCAGACTTCTTTCCATGGAAGCTGAACCCGGCTTACAACGTTCGTAAACAGTTTATGATCATCGGGGATACTTGGCAAGCCGGTTTCTCCTCATTAAAGTAAGCCTCATTCAGGGGCCGTCTTCCGCTGAACCGAAGCGTGGTTCCGAAGTCGACCCTGTCCGCCACGAATGCGGGGGGAATTCACATGCCGAGTCGACGAATTGCTGTTCTGGGCGCCGCCGTTCTGACGCTGCTGATCGCGTCCCCGGGTAGGTCTCAGGAATCCCGCGGCACCATCTTGGGCCGCCTCACCGATAACTCCGGCGCCGTCGTGCCGGGTGGCGCGATCCAGGTCACGAATATCGCGACCGGCGTCACCCTCAAGAGTGCCACCAATGAGGAAGGCAACTACTATGTTCCGTTCCTTATCCCAGGTTTGTACCGGATCACGGCGGAGAAGCCCGGTTTCAAACGGGCGGTGCGCGACCAGATCGAATTGAACGTCAACGCACGCCTGGAGATGAACCTCACACTCGAGGTGGGCGCCGCAGCCGAGACCATCACTGTCACCGGCGAGGCTCCGCTGCTCGATACCACCAACGGTTCGGTGGGGCGTGTGATCGACGGCAGGGAAACGCGCGAGCTGCCGTTAAATCACGGTAATCCTTTTAACCTGATCCGCCTCAGCGGCGGCGTCAATTTCACTGACGAATCGCAGAAGGATCAGCCGTGGCAGACGCTGAACACCAATTACGCCATGGCCGGCTCCCGCGCGGGCAAAGCGGAAATCACGCTCGATGGCGCCAGCAACACCATCCATGACCAGGCCCGCGGTTCCATAGCGGCAGCCTGGGCGCCGCCCTCGGACATCGTAGCGGAGTTCAAGATCCAGACCGCGGCCTTCGATGCCTCGACCGGGCAGACCGAGGGAGGCGTTGTCAACATCAGCCTCAAGTCTGGAACCAATAAGCTCCACGGCTCGGCCTACTGGGGCAAGCAGGCCACCTGGATGAACGCCAACACCTGGTTTGCGAACCTCAACGGCCAGCCGCGCGGCGACTTCAAGTACAACCGCCTCGGCGGCATGATCAGCGGTCCGGTGTACATCCCCAAGCTGTACAACGGCAAGAACAAGACCTTCTTCCTGTTCTCGTACGAAAAAATCTCCACGGTGCAGGCTCAGCTTTCGTCCTCCGCGAATCTCACGGTGCCGACCGCCGCGCAGAGAGGCGGCGATTTTTCGGCGCTCCTCCGCCTCGGCGCCAACTACCAGATTTACGATCCCTTCACGCGCGTGGCCACGGCGAACGGCCGGTTCACCAACGTACCGCTTGCCGGCAACATTATCCCGACCTCGCGGATCAGCCCGGTTGCCAAAGCCATCCTCAACTACTATTTACCGCCCGAATCGGTCGGGACCTCCGACTTCGGCAATAATCTGGACCGCACCAACTGGCCCAGCTCCGTCTGGTACCGGACGCATGTCTATAAATTCGATCACAACGTGAGCGAGAAGAACCGGATGATGTTCCGCACCAATTTCCGGTTCCACAACATCGTCGATACCGACTATTTCGGTTTCGACAATCCGTCCTTGGGCACCTACTTCTGGAACGAATCCTCCAGCTTCGCGTTCGATGACGTCCACTCTTTCACGCCGACGTTCGTGATGGACATCAAACTTAGCGACAGCCGCTTTGTGCGGGCGCAGGACTCTCAGACGCGCAAAGAGTTCAGTCTTACGAGCCTCGGGCTTCCGCCTTCCATCGAAAATTCCATTAGCCCCCTGTTCCGGCGCTTTCCGGCGGTCACGATCAACGGCTACACCAGCCTGGCGCCGCGCACCTGGTTGTACAAGGGGACCGAGACTCGCGAGGCATCCGTCAGCTTTGATAAGGTCCACGGCAGGCACGACACGAAATTCGGCTTCGCCTACCGCCAGTATCCGCAGAACCAGACGGCCGGCAGCGCCAGCACCGCGCTCAATCTCTCCTTCACCGAGGCCTACACGCGCGGTCCGCTGGACAATTCACCCACCGCTCCCCGCGGCCAGGCCCTGGCCTCCATGCTGATGGGCGTCGTGAGCGGCGGCTCACTGACCATTCCCGCGGCGACGGATTATGCGATGGAGTCGAAAGTGTTCGCCGGCTATGTGCAAAACGATTGGAAGGTCACACGAATCTTCACACTGACCACCGGCCTGCGGTATGAGCTGGAAACGCCCATCACCGAGCGCTATAACCGGACGGTGGCCGGATTCGATCCCACGGCGCCCCAGCCCTTCGAAGCCGCGGCCCTGGCGAACTACGCAAAGTCCTCGACGCCGGAGATTACGCCGGCCCAATTCTCGGTCAAGGGCGGACCGACGTTCGCCGGCGTGGGCGGGCATTCACGCGGTGTGGGCGGCTACGACAAGAATAACTTCATGCCGCGCGTGGGGTTCGCTTATAACGTGACGCCGTCCACTGTAATTCGCGGCGGTTTCGGTATGTACTTCGGTTCGCTGGGTACGCGCTTGGCGGAAGTCATTCAGACCGGCTTTACGCGTTCCACACAAATTGTGCCGTCGAACGATGGCGGCGTGACTTTTGCCGCGACGTTGGCCAATCCTTTTCCGGACGGATTCCTCCAGCCGCGCGGCGCCGCGGACGGGCCAGCCACCAATGTCGGCAACGGCCTCAACTTCTTCAACCAAAGCCCCAAGGCTTCGCGGCTGTACAAGTTCCAGGTGGACGTCCAGCGCGAATTGCCCGGCCGCTTCCTCGTGGAACTTGGCTACCAGAGCGCCCGCGACCGCGATCTGGAATACGGCCGGTCGCTCAGCGCGCTGCCCAATCAGTACCTCAGCACCAGCGCGGCGCGTGACCAGGCAACCATCAATTATCTCAGCGCGAACTTGGCCAATCCGTTTTCCGGCATCCCTCAATTCAATGGCACCGGCCTGGCGGGTTCGGTGATTTCCCGCCAGGCCCTGCTCTCTCCGTTCCCTCAGTTCTCGGGCGTCTCCAGCTTCAGTTATGACGGAATGGGCTGGTATGACGGGCTGACCGCGAAACTGGAAAAGCGGTTCTCGCGCGGCTACACCGTGGTCCTGAACTATACGTTCTCGAAGTTCATAGAGAAGACCACGCTGCTCAACGGCGGCGATGCAGAGCCCACCAAAGTCATCTCCGATCAGGATTTTCCGCATCACGTTTCGATCACGTCGATCATGGAACTCCCGTTTGGCAAGGGCCGCAAGTTCGGCGGTAACATGCCTGCGGTCGCCAACTATATCCTGGGCGGCTGGCAGTTTTCGCCCATCTACACCTATCAAAGCGGTCCGCCCCTCGGGTTCGGCAATGTGATCCTCACCGGCGACCTGCATGACGTCCCGCTGTCCAAAAGCGAGCGCACAATCTATCGCTGGATCAATACCAGCGTGTTCAATCGCGACAACGCGCAGCAACTTGGCAGCAACCTGCGCAGGCTTTCGCCGCGCTTCAACGGCATTCGCGCCGATGCGTACAACTTCTGGGACGCGTCCCTGCTGAAGAATACGAGGATTGGCGAAAAGGCCAACGTGGAGTTCCGGTTCGAAGCTCTTAACGTATTTAACCAAGTCACCTTCTTCGGCCCGAACACCACGCCCAACAACACCTCGTTCGGGCAAGTTACCGCGCAGCGGAACGTTCCGCGACACATGCAGATGACGCTGCGGTTCCAGTTTTAAGTCTTCGGAGCCGGCCGTGAGAAAACAGTTTAAACTCGGATTAAGCACTATGAGGTGGATACTGGTTCTTTCCCTGACTGCGCTAGCGGTTTCCGCGCAGGACGCACAGTTGGCGTCACGCGCGGCCGGCGTGCTGGAGCAGCGTTGCATTGCCTGTCATGGGCCTTCGCTCGCCCAGTCGGGACTGCGCCTGGATTCCAGTGAGGCAGCGCTCAAAGGCGGAGCCCGCGGTCCGGCGCTGGTGGCCGGCAATGCCGCGCAAAGCCGCCTGGTTCAGGCGATCCGCCGCACCGGACCATTGCAGATGCCTCCCGGCCCGAAGCTGCCGGACGCGGAGATCGCGATCATCGAGCAGTGGATTACGTCGGGAGCGGCGTGGCCGAAAAACGCGACCGTCGCGGCTCCCGCGCAAACCTGGTGGTCGCTGAAGAAGCCGGTGCGTCCGCCGGTGCCCGCGAAGGACTCCTGGGCACGAACCCCCATCGACGCTTTCATTTCGCAGAAGCTGATCGCCGAAAAATTGAAGCCCGCACGCGAAGCGGACCGGCGCACTCTGGCCCGTCGCGCTTACCTGGATTTGCACGGACTTCCGCCCACCTCCGAACAAATTGAAAAATTCGCCAAAGATCCGGCGCCTGACGCGTACGAGAAGCTGATCGATGAGCTTCTGGCTTCGCCGCGCTACGGTGAGAAGTGGGGCCGTCATTGGCTGGACTTAGCCCGGTATGGCGACACCGGTGGCTTTGAGCAGGACCCGTATCTTCTTTACGCGTGGCGGTACCGCGACTACGTCATCGATTCGTTCAACAATGACAAGCCGTACGACCGCTTCGTGAAGGAGCAGATCGCGGGCGACGAGCTGTACCCGGACGATCCGCCCTCCATGACCGGCACCGGCTTCTACACGGTGGGGCCCAACCGCGACATGCTGTTCAAGGTCGAAGACACCAACCGCGCCGAAACGCTGGTCGATATGGTGGATACTACGGGCTCCGTCTTCCTCGGGCTAACCGTGGGCTGCGCGCGCTGCCACGATCACAAATTCGATCCCATCCCGCAGCGCGACTACATGGCGATTCAGGCCATTTTCCAGAATGCCGAAAAGACCCGCGTCTTCCTGCAATACGATCCCGCGCGCACTTTCGATTTGCAGGAGAATGCGCGGACCGCGCAGCTTTGGGAAATCGCCGATCAGTTTCAAGCGCTGGGTGCGAGCGGCGGAAGGGGAGGCCGCGGTGCCGGAGCGGCGGGCGCAGCGGGCGCAGTCGGTGCGGCGCCAGCAGGCGGAGCCGCGCCCCCGCCCCCGGCGCGTTCACCCGAAGACGAGCAAAAGCTCAAGGCGCTCGAACAGCGAGTGCTCGGGATGTTCCGCAGTATCCGTCCGGGACCGTTTGCGCCGGGCATCCACGATATCGGCCGCGAATCGCCCACCAAAGCGTATCTGCCCGCGCGTAGCGGCAGGCCGCCGGAGCCCGTGCCGCCGGGATTCCTTACCGCGCTAGGCGGCGGCAAAGTTCCCGAACCGCCCGTCGAGGCCACCACTTCGGGCGGGCGCACCGCGCTTGCCAACTGGATCGCCACCAAGGAAAATCCGCTTTTCGCGCGCGTGATGGTGAACCGGATCTGGCATTTCCATTTCGGCCGCGGCCTCGTTGCAACGCCGAGCGATCTCGGCCATCGCGCCGGCCTTCCATCCCATCCTGAACTGCTGGATTGGCTCGCGACGGAGTTTGTCGACAATGGATGGTCCATGAAAAAGCTGCACAAGCTGATCATGACTTCCAGCGTTTATCGCGAAGCCAGCGACGTCTCGAAAGAGGCCAATGACCACGATGCGGACAATCTGTACCTGTCCCACTTCAACCGGCGGCGGCTGCTTCCGGAGGAGATTCGCGACACCATGCTGCAAAGCTCCGGCTCGTTGAATCTGAAAATGGCGGGCCGTCCTGTGGTGCCGGAAGTGGCGCGCGAGGAGCTGTACGGCCTCAGCGGCAACAACATGTGGCAGGTAACCGCGAACCTCGAAGAGCATAAACGGCGCAGCGTTTACATGCTGTCGCGCCGCACTTTTCAGCCCGCGATGTTTGCCAGTTTCGATGCGCCGGACGGAATTCTCAGCTGCTCGCGGCGCGTGGAGAGCAATACCGCTCCGCAATCGCTCACACTCCTGAATGGGCAGTGGACCATGCAGGAGGCAAACCGTCTCGCGGATAAGCTGACCGGTATCGCCGATGATGCCGGGTTGGCTGAAAAGGCGTGGCAAATGGTCTACGCACGGCCGCCGCGCGAGGATGAAGTTCGCACCGTCAAGACCTTCCTGGAGCGTCAGACGGCCGAGTTGGGTAACCGCAAGGCTGCGGTAATCGAACTGGGCCGCGTGCTCTACAACACCAACGAATTTCTCTACGTGGATTGAGACTGCAATGAAACCCTACCTCACCAGAAGAGAGCTCTTGAACACCGCCGGACGAGGCTTTGGCGGTCTCGCCCTGGCTTCCATGCTGGAAGCGAATACTAAGAACCCGCTGGCGCCGAAACCGCCTCATTTCCCGGCGAAGGCCAAAGCGGTGATCCATTTATTCATGCACGGAGGCGTGAGCCACGTCGACACGTTCGATCCCAAGCCGCTCCTCAATGAACGCAATGGCCAGACCATTTCGGCGGAGGCGGCGAAGGGGCTGAAAACCAGCCGTATCGATTTCACCAAAGCGCCGATGCGTGGCAGTCCTTGGAAATTCTCCAAGCACGGCCAGAGCGGCATGGAGATTTCCGAGTTGTACCCCGGCATCGCATCCAAGGCGGACGAGATCACATTGATCCGGTCCTGCTATGGCGATGCCTTCGATCACGCGCCCGGAATGTACTTGCGGCATTCGGGGTCGCAGTTTCCCGGACGGCCGAGCCTGGGCTCCTGGGTGGCGTACGGCCTTGGTTCGGAGAATCAAAACCTGCCGGCCTTCGTGGTGATGTCCGATGGCGCCATGAAGTCTGGGCCGAGTGTTTATAGTGCGGGCTTCCTGCCGGCGATGTACCAGGGCACCGTGTTCCGCAGCGGGCAGTATCCGGTGTTGAACTTGGCCAATCCCAAGGGCGTCAGCGACAAGGCGCAGCGGAATTCGTTGGACCTGATCGCGGAGTTGAATCAACATCACCTGGAGAGCCACCCGGACGGCACGGAACTCGAAGCGCGCATCGCCTCCTACGAGCTCGCTTTCCGTATGCAGAGCGAAGCGCCGGAGGCGGTAGATCTCAGCAAGGAATCCGAAGCCACCAAGAAGATGTATGGAGTCGGCGAGCCGGGCACCGACGATTTCGGCCGCAAGTGTCTGCTGGCGCGCCGGCTGGTGGAGCGCGGCGTGCGTTTCATCCAACTCTATTCCGGCACCAATATCGGAGAGGATTGGGATGACGCGCACACTGATCTCCAGACCTCGCACACCAAGATGTGCAAGAAGACCGATCAGCCAATCACCGCGCTACTGACCGACCTGAAGGCCCGCGGCATGCTGGATTCCACACTCGTGGTGTGGAACAGCGAATTCGGCCGAACGCCGCTGTCTGAGGGAGCCAAGGGCCGCGACCATCACCCGTACGCATTCAGCATGTGGATGGCAGGCGCCGGCATCAAGGGCGGCCAGATCCTGGGTTCCAGCGATGAGTTCGGGCTGCGCGCCCAGGAAATGCCGGTGACCGTGCATGACGTCAACGCGACCATCCTGCGCCTGATCGGCATGGACCACACGCGTTTGACCTATCTCTACCAGAGCCGCGACATGCGGCTTACCGACGTGCACGGCGAGAACGAGTTCACCAAGTTGCTGGTGGGCTAGCGAATTGCCGCTTCCGTCTGGAGCCTGATATCGCGGGACGATGCTGCCACGTACAGCGTCCGGGTTCCCGCCGCGGTAACCCAGCCGTTGCTCTTCGTCGACCAGAATTGAAGCCGTCGCAGCGGCAGATGCACGGTCACATTCTTCGACTGCCCCGCGGCAATATTCACGCGTTCGAATCCGGCCAGCGCTCTGATCGCGAATTGTGCGTCTTCGGGCGCGGACTTCGGCGCACCCAAATAAACTTGGGCAACCTCGTCGCTGGCTGCCTTCCCGGTGTTTTTTATGGTGAAGCTCACCTCCAAACCGCCGTCTGCCGCGCGCGCCACCTTCGGTTTCGAATAAGTGAAGCTGGTGTAAGAAAGCCCGTGTCCGAACGGGAAAAGCGGTGCGCGATTCTGCTGGTCGAACCAGCGATAGCCCATGAAGATTCCTTCCGAATATGTGGTCTTGCCTTCCACGCCGCGGTTGGAGCGTTCGGGGTGCGCGGGATCGTTGGCCAGCATCTGGTCGAGGCGTGTCGGCCACGTGAACGGCAGCCGACCCGCCGGGCTGACGCGCCCCAAAAGAAGGTTCGCCGCCGCCGGCCCTCCCTGGTCTCCCGGCCACCACATCTGCACCACCGCTTTCACGTTTTCCAACCACGGCATCGCCACCGGAAAGCTCGTGTTCAAGACGACAATCGTGTTCGGGTTCACCGCCGCAACCGCGGCGATCAGCTGGTCCTGATTCCCGGGCAGGTGGAACACTTCGGGTCGGTCGCGTCCCCAGGCGAACACGACTGCTTTGCCGGCCGCCTTTGCAGCCGCGATAGCCGCGTCGTAGTTAGCTTGCCGCTGCTCCGGAGTCACCCAGGCGAGGCGGATCTGCACCGGGCGTCCTGCGGCCTCTCCAGCCGCAGCGACAGCCAATTCGTGCGGTCCCGCTTTCAGCGTTACGAAGTTTCGGACGTTGTCCAGCCCGTCGGTAGTCGGCAGAATATTGTCCTGCACGGGATGCAGGATGGCGCCGCCGCGGCCCGGCGTGGGGTTCGCCGATCGCGCAACCGGTTGGCCGTCGATGCTGAGCGTTCCAGCCGCGCCCAGCACCTGTAGCGCGATCATGTAGGAACCGTCGGCCGGAACGGTCAGCGTGCCGCTCCAGTTCCAGGATGATCCGGCCGGCAGCGCGCCGCCATTCGCAGTCGCGAAATTCAGCTGTGCATCGATCGCAGTCTGGCTGTCACGCGGACTGCTCCGCTGCAGCCCGGGCATTCCGCCGCGCGAGAGCGCGGACGCCGGAATCGGCGTTCCCGTCATATCGTTCGCCGGTGCGTACACCACTCGCTTCCCGGTGAGCTTTTCGATCGACGCCACCGCGCCCATCTGGTCGGCGGGAATGCCCGGCCCTTTGCCGCCCGCCAAGCCAATGGCCACAGTCTGTCCCGCCCCCGGCCCGATCAACGCGACAGTTCCTAAGTCGCTCGCGGTCAGGGGCAGAGTTCCGCCCTCGTTCTTCAACAACACGGCGGCTTCCTCGGCCGTCTTCTGCAGGACGACTGCGTTGAACGCCTCGTTCCGCGAAGTGACCTCATGCTTGGTGCCTTTATCCAGAAACCCGAAGCGATCCATCTGCGCCAGGATCCGGCCAGCTGCCGTGGTGATCACAGCCTCCTTCACCGTACCGGTTTCGATCGCGTGAAGCATACCAATAGGTTGCTCCACCGGACCTCCGCGACCCGCGCCCCCGCCGCCGCGCCCCGTGCCCGCAGCGGCGCGTTCCTCGGGCATGCCTCCAGGAGCGCCTCTGCCGCCAGCCGGAGCGCCGCGTCCGCCACCGGGAGCAGCGGCGGGCGGAGCATTTGCCAGAAAGAAGCCGCCCCTTCCATTGGCGGCGCCCTCCACACCGCCGGGCATCTCCAGATCCAGACCCTCGTTGATGTACAGCGTACTGTGCGTGCCCTCGAAATCGGGAATCACGAAGCCTTTGAACCCGAGCTCGCCCTTGAGTATAGTGTTCAGCGTTGCGCCGGAGCCGCATGAATAGGGCCCGTTGATCATATTGCTCGAACAGAGTATGGAAGCGATCCCTGCCTCCACAGCGTGCGCGAACGGAGCCACGTAGATCTCGTGTAGAGTCTGCGCATCCACTACTACGTCGGTGCCGCCGTCGAACGCCGTATAGTGTTTCGCTGCGGACATCACGCCTTTGCTCTGGATCCCGCTGACTACAGCCGCTCCCATTTGCCCGGTGAGCAGCGGATCTTCGCCGTAGGTGTTGTAGGCGCGTGCAAATCCGAAATCGCGAACCAGATTCAAGAACGGCTCGAGCACGATATCCTGCCCCAATGCACGAGCGTCGCCGCCGATCGCTTCACCGTTCTTGCGCGCCAATTCGCGGTCGAACGTGGCCGCCAGACCCATGGTGGACGTCATCCCCGTGGACCATACCTTCGTCAGAACTCCCGGCGGGCCATCCACCAGGCGCAGCGAAGGGATGTTCAGACGCGGCACTCCCGCCACATAGCCAGGCTGACCCTGACTGGTGGCGGCGTCTTCCGGAGAGCCGTGAATCAGGGAGATCTTTTCGGCCAGCGTCATCTGGCTGAGCAGCCGGTCCACCTTCGTGTTGCCGGTGACCACGGGGACGTTTGTCCCGGTCGATTGAGAGAGCAGGAGCGCGGCGCTGGCCGCACCCATCAATAGCACGAATTTAGGGTGTTTCACGCGGTCGTCCCCCAATCTAGTCTCCGTTAGGCGAGGTCTTTATTTCTTGGCCGGCGGAGGCGGAGGCGTTTCCAATGCTTCCACGGAAACATTCGAGAAAATCGCCGTGGTGGCAGCGTCCGCCTGATGCGAACAGACCCCGATGCCGACCAGCACCGGGTTCCGGAACGAAACCTCGGTGTGGGCGATTTCTTTCAACTCCGCGCCTTCCCTGGCGGTATACAAGTACACCTTCACGCCATTGCGCACCAGCTTGATCTTGAACGTTCCCGGACCCTCGAACGGCGGATCGAATGTATTGGTGTCTTCGCCTTGCCTGCTGCGCCACTGTAGCCCTGGCATGCCGTTGCCGTGCATCACCACATCGGCATAGGTAGCGTCGGCATCGAGTGACTGGCGGACGACGATGCCCGCCTTGCGATGATCTGCGCCCGTGCCCACGAATCGCACGGTCGCGCTCACCGCAAAGTTGCCTTGCATCTCCCGCCAGACATATTGGAACTGATCCTGTTTGGCCCACATATTGGCGCCCGCGCCGGTGATCTTGTACTCACCGCTTGTCGGATTAAACTCGGCCGCACCTTTGATCGCAGGATTCCCGACATCGCCCGAATTCGTAAAGGCGCCCAGACTTCCACCTTGTCCGAAGAGCGATGCCGAGAGTAGAAAAAGGCCCGAAATGGCAGATATACGATACATACGATTTCCTTCCGCTCTTCCGCTAACGCGCCTGTGCTGCCGGCAGCGGTTCGATTACCACGTCTGAGAATAAGACGGTATTGACCGCCTGTTGACTATGTGAGCTGACTCCCAGTCCCACTAACAGCGGGTTACCGATTTGGTAGATCGTGTGTCCCAACTCTCGGAGAGGCCCGCCGTTCTTTGCGATCCATACGGTAATCGTCGTCCCCTGGCGGACCAGCTTCAGCTTCCATGTTCCCGGGCCTTCCACCGGGAAATCGACCGTGTTCGTCGTGTCCCCTTTGGAATTTCGGAATTGAATCGCGGGCGTGCCATCTCCGTGGATGGCGAGATGGACGAACGGCGAATCCGTGTCCAGCGACTGACGCAACATGACGACGGCTTTGCGGTGTCCGATACCCTCGGTAAGGAATTTGGCGCCGACCGTGACCGAGAAGTTTCCCGACATTTCACGCCATAAATAATGGAACTGATCGGCACGTGCCCAGATATCCGTGCCGGACCCAGTCACTTTATACTGCTTGCCCGCGGCATCGAACTCGGTCGCTCCCTTCATTGGGGGTGCGCCTACATCATCGGAATTGGTGAAGACACCCAGCTTTCCTGTTTGAGCCAACGCGGAAGTAGTCAGCAAACAGACGAATACGAGTTTGCGCATATCAAGATTGTATTCGATGCCGAGCCCCGTGACCCTGGACCAGGGCGTATATACTGAACGTCAATGAAACTCAGAACCCTCGTAGTCGTGCTGGGTGTCGGCATGTTGGCGTCGGCGGCCGACCAACCGGTGGAGAAGGCCACTCTCGACCGCTGGATGCAGGAACTCTCCAACTGGGGACGGTGGGGCAAGAACGATCAGTTGGGCACGGTCAACCTCATCACTGCGGCCAAGCGAAAATCCGCCGCGGCGCTGGTTAAGGAAGGCTTCACTGTCTCGCTTTCCAGCGATGCAGAGACCGTCAAATCCGCCGACAATGAGTTCCCTGTCGGACACGAGATGATCGGCGTGGGCACCGGCCCCAATCCCATGTTCGGCATGGACACTTACACATTCCGCTATCACGGTAAGGTGCTCACTCATTTCGACTCGCTCTCCCATATGTTCTATCAGGGGAAAATGTACAACGGCTACCCCCAGGAGCAAGTCAATCGCGATGGGGCGCAGCAACTCGCCGTGACTGCTTTCAAGCAAGGCCTGGTCTCCCGCGGCATCCTGTTGGATATCCCGCGCCTGAAGGGAGTCAAATACCTGGAACTCTCCACTCCCATTTATCCGGCCGATCTGGATGCCTGGGAGAAGAAGGCGGGCCTCCGGGTATCGGCCGGCGACATCGTCTTCGTACGCACCGGCCGGTGGGCCCGCCGCGCCGAAAAAGGGCCATGGGATACCGAGACCGCCGCCGCGGGAATGCATGCAAGCTGCGCGCGTTGGTTCCATCAGCGCGACGTGGCCATCGTCGGGAGCGATACGCATGGGGAACTGATGCCCTCGCCGGTTGCCGGTGTCCCATTCCCGCTGCATCAGTTGCTGCTGATCGCGATGGGCACTCCGATGTTTGACAATTGCGATCTCGAGCCGCTCAGCGAAGCAGCAGCGGCGCGCGGTCGTTGGGAGTTCCTGTTGACCGCGGCGCCTCTCGCAG
>JBDTPR010000041.1:0-18423 GCA_039932635.1 Candidatus Solibacter sp. | reverse complement strand
GGTTTGGGGAGTGTCGCGATTGGGGGCGGCGGAATCGAAGGCAGCGGCGGGTGGAGAGCCGGCGAGGCGGACTCGGATCTGTTCGACGCATTCCTTGCGCTTGTCTTCGTCGGCGGCGTTGAAGTTGTAGAATTCGCATTCGCGGCCCAGAGCGCGGATGCGCTCCTGTACGTCGGCGACGTGGGGGAGTTTGTCGCGGCGGTCCATGTGGACGCCGCAGATGTTCATGCCTGCGCGCGCCAGTTCGATGGCGGTGGCTTCGCCGAATCCGCTGGAGGCGCCGAGGATCAGTGCCCAGGGTTGTTTGCTCATATCAGTTGGCGGACTTCGATTTCCCTTTCGTCGTGATTTCCGGGATTCACATTCCCGTGACCCGGGCGGAGGTAGATTTCGGTGCGCTGCGGGGGCATCAATTCGGGAAAGCGCTCGCCCCATTCGATCAGCACCAGGGCGTCGCGATCAAACAGGTCTTCGAGGCCGAGCGTGGCCACCTGACGGGCTTCGTCGAGGCGGTAGAGATCGATGTGATAGACGCTGGCGTCGCCTTGATGTGGATCGGGCCGGAACTCGTGGATGAGGGTGAAGGTGGGGCTGGAGACTTCGTCGGGCTCGGCGGCGCCGCGGCCGCGTACGATGCCTTTTGCGAGGGTGGTTTTTCCGGCGCCCAGATTGCCGATCAGCAGCACGACGCCGCGGCGTGGGAGCTCCTGCGCGAGCCGTTCGCCGAGGGCAATGGTTTCTTCCTCAGACGCGGTGTGGTAGATCGGCACAGGCCTCCATGGCTTGGGGAAGGTACTGGAGCAGGTCGGTGGCTAGCAGGCATTTGTCGCCGGTGTCCTGCGCGGCCAGTTCCGCGGCGAGGCCGTGAAGGTAGACGGCGGCGTCCACCGCCTGTTCAGGGCTGGCGGGAAATTGCGCGAGCATGGCGGCGATCATGCCGGTGAGAATGTCGCCGCTGCCGCCTTTGCCCATGGCGGGCGTGCCGGTGGGGTTGATGTGCACGTCGCCGTTGGGAAATGCGATCAGAGTGCGCTGGCCTTTGAGGACGAGAATGATGCCGTGTTGGGGGGCGTAATCGCGCGCGGCGGCGATGCGATCGGACTGAATTTCGGCGGTGGATTTGCCGGTGAGGCGCGCCATCTCGCCGGGGTGCGGGGTGAGCACGCGCAGGCGGCCTGCCGTGCCGCGCATGGTGCCCTGGAGCGCGTCGGCATCCAGCACCATGGGGCCGGCGAAACTCTCGGTGAGGCCGTGCACTAGGGCTGCGAGGTGGGGGGCGCGTCCGAGTCCCGGGCCAATGGCGAGGACAGTTTTACCTTCGAGCAGCGGGGCGAGATTGGCATTGAGCGCGATCATGCCGGATTCGGTTTCGCGCAGCGCCTCCGTCATGAGTTCCGGCGCATGGCCGGCGATGGTGGCGATGGCGCTTTCCGCGGACGCGACTGTGACGAGGCCCGCGCCGGTGCGAAGGGCGGAGATTCCGGCCATGGCGGCGGCGCCGGTTTTGCCGCGCGAGCCGGCGACAATCAGCACGTGGCCGTAGGCGCCCTTGTGGCCCGCCGGCGCGCGCGGCGCGAGCAGGTCGGCGAACATCGAAGGCTCGATGAGGGAGAGGCGCGCGTCCGCGTAGAACTCCGCGCGGCTACCGATGGGGGTGACGATGAGTTCGCCGACGTGGTCGCAATTGGGCGGCATCACCTGGGAGATTTTGGGGGCGGTGAAGGTGACGGTGTAATCGGCGCGCACGAAATCGGCGGCGGCCTCGCCGGTGTCGCTGGGCATGCCGGAAGGCAGGTCCACTGCGACGACTTTGGCGAGCGGGAAGCCGGTGTTGATTTCGCGAATGGCCTGTAGCATGCGGCCGGTGGCGGGTCCGTTGACGCCGGTGCCGAGCAGTGCGTCGAGCACGAGGGTGGCGTTGCGGGCCGCGGCAGGAATTTCGGAGTGGGCCTGGCCGCCGGCGGCGATGAGCATGGCGTAGTTGGCGGCGGCGTCGCCCTTGAGTTCGGTCGGGTCGGCGAGGAGGATGACGTGGAGGGCGTCGGGCGAGAAGCGGGTGTGCAGTTGGCGCGCGATGACGAGGCCATCGCCGCCGTTGTTGCCCTTGCCGCAGAGGATAGCGATGCGCTGATCGGCGAGCGGGGCGAAGCGTTGGGCCAGGAATTCGACGACGCGATGCCCGGCATTCTCCATGAGGACGACACCGGGGATACCGGCTTCGATGGTGCGCCGATCGACCTCGCGCATGGCTGCGGCGGTGAGGACCTTCATAAGCGGCGAGCCACCACCATCGTCATATCGTCCTGCAATTCGCCCTCGCCGGTCCAATGGACGACGGCTTCCATGGTGCGCGCGATGAGCTCGGTGGAATCGGCTTTGGCGTATTTTACGAGCAGGTCTTTGAGTCGCTCTTCGCCGAACATTTCGCCGTAGACGTTCTCGGGCTCGACGATGCCATCGGTGTAGGCGAGGAGGACGTCGCCCTGTTCGAGCGATATCGATTTCTCTTCGTAGGTGGCGACGGGGAAGGCCCCGACGACGGTGCCGGTGGAGTCGAGCATTTGCAGGTCGTTGCCGCGCAGGAGCATGGGCGCGAGGTGTCCGGCGTTGGTGTAGGTGAGGACGTGACGCTCGTCGTCGTAGAGGGCGAAGTAGAAGGTGGCGTATTTTTCGGGCGAGGTGGTGGCGTAGAGCTGGCGATTGAGGAGGCCGACCATTTTGGCGGCGGAGAGATGCTCCTGGGGATTGCCATTGGCGCCGCTGAGTTGCGTGCGCATGGTGGATTGGATGGTGGCCATGAGGAGCGCGGCGGAGATGCCTTTGCCGGCAACGTCGCCGATGGCGAAGGCGAGGCCGTGGGGCAGGGCCATGAAATCGTAATAGTCGCCGGAGACCATGCGGGCGGGGCTGCAGACGCCTTTGAGCTCGAGCGATCGAGTGAAAGGGACGTCCTTGGGGAAGAGCTGATTCTGCACGTCGCGGGCGATGGCGAGCTCGGATTCGAGGCGCTCCTTTTCCTTGGCCACGACGATGAGGCGGCCAAGGTTCTCCGTCATGGTGTTGAAGGAAGTGGCGAGTTCGGCGACCTGGTCGTTGCCTTTTACCGGGATGCGATAGCTGAAGTCGCCGTCGCGCACGTGGGTGGTGCCTTCGTACAACTCGTGGACGGCGCCGGTGATGGCGCGGGTGAGCTTGACTCCGGCCCAAAGCGAGACGAGTTCCATGAGGAAGAAGACGCCGATCAGGGTCATGAGGAAGGTCATGGCGAGCTCGCTCCAGTTGGCGCGCTGGCCGAAGACGATGCCGAGGACGGCGGAGTAGCGGGTATCGACAACGAAGTAGAGATTCTGGAGCGCGCCTTGCGGTTTTTCCCAGGAGGGCACGAAAACGGGGTAGAGGAAGCTGAAGCCAAAATCGACCGTATTGACTGCCGCGGGCACGTGGGATTTCACGGCGCGCTCGGTGTAGCTGGGGAAGGTGATGTCGCCGATGCCGGGGACGAGTCCGGCGAGCAGTTCGGGCGTGACGGGCGCGAGGATAGTGACCTCGTTGCCGCCCTGTTCGGCGTGCGCCCAGATGAAGAGGTGGTCGGCGCCGTTGAGGTCTTTGCGGGTTACGAGGCCGCTGGCGTTTTTCCACTGCTCTGGCGGAGGGGCGATTTTGGCGTCCTGGGGATAGGTGAATTGCTGGTCGCCGGTGGCCAGAATCTGGAAGGAGGGGAAGTCGCGTTGCAATCCGCTGAGGGCGCGCGTCATGGCGATTTGCGGGTCGCGCGCGGGGGCTCGGGTGAGGGATACGGCGCGGATGCTGAGGGTGCGTGCGCGATTCTCGAGGGCGAGATTCACCAGGTAGACGGCCATCTGGCCGACCAGCGCGTAGGAGGTGACGAGGATGAGGGCGAGCAGCAGGACGATGGGGACGACGGCGATGAAGACGTAGGCTACGATGAGGCGGTCGCGCAAGCGCCAGATGAGATTGCGGAGGGCCATCCGGCCGATCTTGATGATCATGACGACGCCCATGAAGAGGGCGGCGAGGCCCAGCAGGGTCTGGTAGCGCTGGCCGATTCCGGCGAAAAAGAGCAGGACCCAGGACACAATGAGGACGAGAGATATCTTCTCGACCAGGCCCAGCCCGCGCCAACTGACTCCGTCGTCCCTGTTCATCTGTGTAACTCCAGACTAGCTTAACGGAATACCGGGCGGTAGAATGCTGGTCATGACGAGACGAATTCTTTTCGCTACTGCGGTTATTTGCGCCATTTTCTGCTGCGCGGCCTTCGCGGCCGATGTGTCCGGCAACTGGTCTGGGACGATGCAGATGGGCGATCAGGCATTGACGCTGACCTATGCCTTTAAACAGGATGGGGAGAAGCTCACGGGAACGGTGACGGGACCGCAAGGCGATCCGCTGCCGTTGAAAGAGGGGAAGATCTCGGGAGATAGGCTGTCGTTTTCGGTGCAGGTGGATATGGGCGGGAATCCGGCCAAGTTCGTTAGTGAAGGCGTGATCAAGGGGGAGGAGATTTCGCTCACCACCAAGATGGACGGCGGCGGTGATTTTGGCGGCGGCGGGCCTATGACGCTCAAGCGCGTGAAGTAGGTTTGGGGGGAGAGCTTCCGGCCTTCGGCCGGTGCTGCGGCGGTAAGATGGAGGGAGTTATGGCTTTCTCCATCGTTTTGCGCCGTCATGCGATCGGACTCCTGTTGGCTTCGGCCATGGGATGCGCCGCAGGCAATCCACCGATTCCTCCTCCCTCCGCCGATGTGGCGCTGGCCAAACAGCCCGGGAAGGAGATCGCCGTTTTTGCGGGCGGATGCTTCTGGGGCGTGCAGTCGGTCTTCCAACGGGTGAAGGGCGTGATTGCGACTACCGCCGGCTACTCGGGCGGGGCCAAGGCGACGGCGACGTACGCGCAGGTGGTTACGGAGA
The DNA here is from genome assembly GCA_039932635.1 of Candidatus Solibacter sp. Classification (GTDB taxonomy): domain Bacteria; phylum Acidobacteriota; class Terriglobia; order Bryobacterales; family Bryobacteraceae; genus Solibacter. Next base: position 13,491 of record JBDTPR010000041.1, on the reverse strand, counting down.
CTACCGGTCACGCCGAATCCGTGGAGGTTGTGTTCGACCCCTCGCGGATTACGTACGGGCAGTTGCTGCGCATCTACTTTTCGGTAGTGCACGATCCGACGCAGCTGAATCGACAGGGTCCGGATGTTGGGGAGTCGTACCGGTCGGCGATCTTCTTCGCAAATGCGGACCAACAGCGGCTGGCGAAAGCTTACATCGCACAGCTCGACGCGGGCAAGGTCTTCCCCTCGAAGATTGTGACGGAGGTGACGCCTCTGAAGGCGTTCTACAAGGCCGAAGCCTACCATCAGGATTACGCCTTCCACAATCCGGATAACACGTACATACAGGTGTGCGACCGGCCGAAGATGGACGCGTTGAAGGCGCAGTTTCCGGAGCTCTTCGTGGAGTACGTGCCGAAGAAGTAGGTCGCCGGGCGCCTGCTACGGTAAGCTGGAAGCAAATGAGACTGCTAGTCGTTGAGGACGAGAAGCGCATTGCCGATTTCCTCTGCCGGGGCCTGGAAGGCGCGGGCTACGCGGTGGATGCGGCGCTTACCGGCGGGGCCGCGCTGGAATGCGTGCACGCTACCGATTACGATCTGGTGATTCTCGACCGCATGCTGCCCGATATGGACGGGTTGCAGGTGCTGGAGAAGATCCGCAATCGGAAGGTGGGTCCGCCGGTCCTTATCCTGAGCGCCCGCGGCGCGCTCGACGATCGGGTCAAGGGCCTGGAGCAGGGCGCCGATGATTACCTGGTGAAGCCATTCGCGTTTGTGGAACTGCTGGCGCGAGTGCGTGCGCTGCTACGGCGCGGCCAGCCGACTCCGGAGCGGCTGCAAGTGGCCGAACTCACGCTGGATTGCATCCGCCGCAAAGTGGTCCGCGGCAATGAGACGATCGAGCTTGCGCCGAAGGAATTCGGCATTCTCGAATACATGATGCGGAACAAGGGGCGCCCGTTGAGCAGGACGATGATTGTCGAGCATGTGTGGGACATGGATTACGACGGGCTCACGAACATCGTGGATGTGTACATACGGCACCTGCGCAGCAAGATCGACGACCGGTATCCGCAGAAGCTGATCCAGACGGTGCGCGGGATCGGGTACATGATCGAGGCGCCGGAGAAGGCGGCCGAACGTCCCGGCGCGGTTCCCGCGCCTCCCGTACAGCAGGTGTGATGTGAGTCGCCGCCGCGATTTCGGACGCATCTTCCGGGGTCTACGCTTTCGGCTGACGTTGAGCTACGCGCTGCTCTTTACGGTGCTGCTGACGGGTGTGGCGCTAGCCTTCCGCGCACGACTGGCGAGCGCACTCGACAACCAGATTCAGGAAGAGCTGAACGGCGATTGGGCGGCGATGAAGGGCTACATGCGCATCGAGCCGGACCCGGATTTCGGCCACCGTATGTGCGCGGCGTGGTATTACGACAAGGATGACCCGGACGAAGCCACGATCGTACTGGATACCCGCAAGATCTATATGGTGGCCGATCAGTCCGGCAACCCGATTCCGGATTTCACCACGCACGATCCGGCGGTTTCCACGGGTTACGACGACATCGGCGTAGATAAGCCGGCCGATATTCGCAAGAAGGTGCTGGAAGCATTGGCGTCTCCAAAGCCCAAGATATTTTGGGACGAACGCAAGACTTCCGGGGGCGAACCCGTGCGGGTACGCTCCGGCCTGGTGTACGCGGAGGGCCATGGCGCGCCTTATTACGTGTCAATTGGGGCGTCCTACGCGGACAACGACAAGACCCTGCGCTCCTACACGTGGGTGTTCGCGGGGGTGATTCCGGGCGCGTTGCTGTTGGGATCGCTGCTTGGGTATTTCATGGCGGGGCGCGCGCTGACTCCGGTGCTGGCGGTGGCGCAGACGGCGCAGCGCATCTCGGGGTCGAATCTTTCGCTGCGCATTCCGACGCGGGAGGCAGGGGACGAGCTGGATTACCTGATCCTGACGTTCAACCGCATGATCGAGCGGCTGGAAGCGAGTTTCCAGCAGATGCGGCAGTTTTCGGCCGATGTATCGCACGAGCTGCGCACGCCGATTACGGCGATCCGCGGGCAGTTGGAAGTCGCGCTATTTACGGCGGAGACCACCGATCAGTATCGCGAGGCAATTTTCAACGCGCTGACGGATATCGACAGGCTAAGCCAGATCGTGCGCGCGCTATTGCTGCTTTCGCAGGCGGAAGGCGGCCAAATCGTGCTGCAGAAGTCGCGCCTCAATATGTGCGAAGTGATGGATGACCTGGTGGAGCAATTCCAGATTCCCGCCGAAGCCGCGGGCGTCAGCCTGAGCGCCGAACTGCCTGCCGAGTGCACGGCCGAAGTGGACCGGGTGCAGATCGAGCGCATGATCACGAATCTGCTGTCAAATGCGCTCAAGTTCACGCCCGAAGGCGGCGCGGTGAAAGTGTACTTGCAAGTGCAGCCCGCGTTCATCGAAATCATTGTGGAGGACAATGGACACGGCATTCCGGCGGAGCACCTGCCGCATATTTTCGACCGCTTCTACCGCGTGCCGGGGAAGGGAACGGCGCCGAGTCCGGAGCAAGGGCTCGGGCTGGGGCTGAGTTTCGTGGCGTGGATTGTGAAGGCGCACAACGGCAAGATCGAAGTGGAGAGCACGCTGGGGAAGGGAACGCGATTTATCATCCGGCTGCCCAATGTGGCGGTGGACGCGGACACCTTGGAACTGACGAGCGGCGTGGCGTAAGGGCGGGGCGGCCTCGCGACCGCCCCGAGTGAAGTGAGGATTATGCGATAGCGGACTTCGGCATCGCGACGGGCTTCGACTGCAGGCCGGCCTTGGCCAGAACGAAGTATACGATGAAGCCGACGAAGAAGCTGTAGACGACGGCGGGCTGCGCGTACATCTTGGACTCGGGCGACAGGGTGATCAGGACGTCGAGCGGTAGAATGCCGACGATGAAGCCGACCGCCCAGGCGATGTACCCGGCCATGTTCACGCCCTCGCGCGGGCCGCTCCACTTCTTGCCCGCGAGGATATAGTCCGCGACCATGGCGCCGATGATGGGTCCGAAGCTGGCGCCCACGATGGTGAAAAAGCCGATCAGGTTCGCGGCCACTCCGGTGATGGCGAGGATGATTCCGACCGCGGCTGCGGCCATGGTGCTGGACACGCGCGGAACGCTGGGGATCATGGTGTTGAAGCTGTTGCCTGCGATGAAGGCGCAGAAGCACGATGCCGGAATGGAGGCGACCGCGAAGAGCAGCAGCATGGCGGAGGCGATAGGGCCGCCAATGGCCTGCACGACCTCGCCGAAATCCCAACTCTGCGAGATTCCGCTGCCATGGGCGCCGGCCACCGCCAGCAGGGGGAGTCCGCCGGCGACCATGACGGCCAGGGTGATGCCGACGAGTCCGCCCATGCGAACGTCGCCTTCGTCGCGCGCATTCATGCCGAAATCGGCGCCGGCCGCGCCCGCGGTGGCGAAGAAGCCGATCACGATGGCGATCATGGTGGTGAAGGCGCCGTACGAATTTTCGGCGCCAGCGGCTACATGATACTTGCCGATTCCGCCGGAGGTCTGGAAAAAGACGATGATCAACATGAGCAGCGGGATGGAATTCAGATACAGCGCGATCTTGGAGACGTACTGCACGCCCTTGGCTCCGGCGAAGGCCATGGTGCCGCCCCACAGGATGCAGACGAGGGCGAAGGGCACGCTGCCGGGCTTGGAATCCATCCCGATGCCGCGAAGAATGTAATCGGCGGAGAAGTACGTACCTACGGCGAACCAACCGATCTGCAGGACTCCCATGAGGAGGCCGGGCATGAGGTAGCCGCCCGCGGTGCCGAATGTCGAACTGCCTACCACGTAAAGCGGGAAGCCAGTTTTCATCCCCAGCATGGCTGGAACGCGATAGTAAAGCGCGTAGCTGAGTAGTCCGGCCACGAGGAGCGCGAGTAGGCAGACCCCCAATCCGGCGTGCTGCAGCGTGCCGCCCGACATCTGTTGATAGAAGGCGATCCAGAGAAAGATGCCGGCGTAGGTGGGCGCGGTATTGGCATACCACGGGGCCCGTTTACTCATCGGGTTTGGGACTGCTTTTGCAAGATAATCTGGCAACATGGCTGTTCCTTTTGCGTTTCAGTAATGTGGGTCTGAAGCGGTCAGTATACTACACGGCAGTTCACAACTCCGCTGCGGCCGAACTGTTACAATCCAAGCTATGCTCTCGGGCATGCGAGTAATTTTCGAATAATCTCCTACTGTGATCCGCCGGGTCTTCAAAGCATTTCAATACCGTGATTTTCGCCTGATGTGGATGGGCGCCTGCGCCTCGAGCATCGGCACGTGGATGCAGATGCTGGCGCAAAGCTGGCTGGTCCTGAAACTCTCCAACTCCCCGTTTTTGCTGGGCTTGGACGCATTCATGAGCGGCATTCCGATCTTCCTCTTCTCGCTTGTCGGAGGCGTGGTGGCAGACCGCATCGAACGCCGCAAGGTGATCCTGATTTCGCAGTGCGTGCAAATGGGGTGCGCCTTCACGCTCACGCTGCTGATCGCCGTCAAGCTGGTGGCGGTCTGGCAGATTCTCTGCCTCTCCTTCATCGCGGGCCTGGCGCAGGCTTTCGGCGGGCCGGCGTACCAGGCGCTGATTCCCACACTGGTGGATAAAGAGGACATGCCGAACGCGATCGCGCTGCAATCCATTCAGTTCAATGTGGCGCGCGTGATCGGCCCGGTGATTGGCGGCCTGGCGCTGACGCAACTAGGTGAATTGTGGTGCTTCGCGTTGAACGGCGTGTCGTTTCTGGCGCCGATTATTTCGCTGCTGGCGCTGAAGGCCCGCTTCTATCCCGCCAAGACCAGCGAATCGATCCTGGACGGCGTGAAGCAGGGAGTTTCCTTCATACGCAGCCAGAGCGCGATGGAGAGCCTAATGGTGCTGGCATTCTGCATGAGCGCCCTGGGCGTGCCGATGATGACCTTTCTACCGGTCTTCGCCAAGGATGTTTTCCATCAAGGTCCACAAACCTTCACGCTTTTTCTTTCGGCTTCGGGCGCGGGCTCGATTGTGGGTGCGCTCACGGTCGCGGCACTTGGCAATGTGCGCCATAAGGGTCGGATTGCACTGATCATGCTGATCTGCCTGGGGGCGGGGATCTGCGGTTTCTCCCTCTCCACTTCGTTGTGGTTGAGTTGCGTGACGCTGTTTATCTCGGGGGCATCCCTGATTGCGGTCTTCGCGCTGGTGAATTCGCTGGTGCAATTGATCACCACCAACGAAATGCGCGGCCGGGTGATGAGTGTGTACAATTTCGCATTCCGCGGCGGCATGCCGATGGGGAACCTTTTGACCGGCTACTTCGTCCCAGTATTTTCGGCACCAATAGTGCTGGCGGCGAATGGATTAGTTCTCATGCTTGTGGCCGTATATTTTCTTGCCGTGCAGCGCCGGGTTGCCGCTCTTTGATGTAATAGGAGAGTAGCTTATGGTTGCAATTCTGATCGCCGCATTTCTGGCCGCCGCCGCACCGCCGTCCCCGTTGGAGACCGCCCGGGACAAGCAGGACCGCCCAGCGCTCACTCAACTCGCCGCGCAGGCGGACAGTGCGGCAGCCAAGACTCCTAACGACGCTGAAGCACAGTACCGCGCCGCTCTGGCCAATTCGTACATCGCCGAGGTCCACATCGAACTGCGCGACCGTAGAGCCGGACGCGCGGCCGCCGAACAGGGCATCAAGTTCGCCGAGAAGGCGGTATCGCTCAAGCCCGCGAATGCCGAGTACCACCGCATGCTGGCCACGCTGTACGGCCAGGCGATCACGGACATCATGAGCGGCCTGAGCTATGGGCCCAAGGCCAAGGAAGCCGTCAATAAGGCTGTGGAGAAGGCCCCCAAGTCTTCGATGATGTATGTGGCGCGCGGCGTTGGCAACTATTACGTGCCGGCGCAACTGGGCGGCGGACCTAAGCTTTCCATTCCGGACTTCCAGAAGGCGATCGAACTCGATCCCAAGAACGCCGAGGCTTATTTATGGCTCGGCCTTAGCCTGCGTAAAGAGAATCGCGACGCCGAGGCGCGTGCGGCATTCACAAAATCGCTGGAGCTCAACCCGAACCGCGTATGGGCCAAGCAGCAGTTGGATAAGACTCCGACGAAATGAAGCCGCTGGCGACCGCTGCGTTTTGCGTGGCGCTCGCGCTGCAGACGTTTTTCCAGTTTCCCGGTCACACATGGCTGCAGCAGGATAGCCAAATCTACGTTCCCATCCTCGAGCATTTGCGTGACCCGGGCGTGCTGCGCAACGACATCCTGGTGCAGCATCCTCACGTGGCGTTTACGTTGTACGACGAAGTGGCCCTGGGGCTGCGCGCGGTCACGGGCTTGGGATTTCGCGAGGTACTGGGTGCGCAGCAGATTGTGACGCGCGCGCTCGGAATCTGGGGACTGCTGCTGATGGCGGAAGCGCTCGGGTTGGGTTTTGGGCTGGCGCTGATGGTGGCCGCAATCTGCTCACTGGGCGCACTGATTTCGGGACCGGCGGTGTTGACCTTGGAGTACGAACCCACGCCGCGCGCTTTTGCGGTGCCGCTGCTGGTATGCGCGATCGGGCTGGCGGCGAGGCGGCGTTTCCTGGGCGCGGGCGTTACGGCGGTCGCGGCGTTTCTTTACCATCCGCCGACGGCGCTGCCGTTCTGGGGCGTGTACCTGCTGTTGGTGATGTGGCCCGGCGAGTTACGGCGCGCGCGTGCAATGGCGCTGCTGCCGCTGGTGGCCGGGGCATCGCTATTGTGGGTGGCCGCGCGTACCCAATCGGCGGCGGGCGATGCGCAACGCGTGTTCGAGCGATTGGAATCGGGCCAGGAATTTTTGCAGCGGTTCCGCGCGGCATACGTGTGGGTCTCGACGTGGCCCTCGGCGACGATCGCGCATCACTTGTTGGTGCTCGCGATATTGGCGGCGGCGTTCATGCGGGTGCGGCGCGCTTTGAATACGGAATTGCGAGTGCTGGTGCTGGGGTTGGCGGCGGTGGGCGTGCTTTCGATGCCGGGCTCGTGGCTGCTGCTGGAGGAGTGGCATTGGGGACTGGTGCCGCAGATCCAGCCAATGCGTGCGCTGCTTTTCCTGACGCTCGGGATGTTGTTCCTGTGCGCGGCGGCGGGTGCGCGCGCTTTGGAGGCGGGGCGGCGCGTGGATGCAATGGGATGGCTGGCGTGCGCCCTCGTGCTGCCGCTGCAACCCGTGCTCACGGGGCCTTACGTGTGGAGTCGTGTGGGGTTGGCCGTGGCGTTGGCGGCGATCACGGCTTTTGCGGGAGTGCGCCTGGCGCTGGTTCCGGCGATGGCGGCGTTCCTCGTTATTCCAGTGGTGGGCGGGGTGGTGAATTACCCTCGCTTGCATACCGCCGATCTGGCGGAGTTATCGCAATGGGCTCGCGCTAATACTTCGCGCGACGCGGTGTTTGTTTTCCCGGATGTGAATAAGGGGCTGGCTCCCGGGATCTTCCGGAGCGAAGCGTTGCGGGCGGTGTATGTCGATTGGAAGGGCGGCGGGCAGGTGAATTACTTGAAAGATCTCGGCGAGCAATGGTGGTTCCGCTGGCAGCAGACGCGCAATTTCCAGGCGTCGATGATGGCCCAATATGCAGCCAGCGGCGTAAGGTACGTGGTGGTGACGAAGCCACTGGCGGGGCAGGCCGATTTCCAGAATGCGACGTATCGCGTGTACCGGACGCAGTGAGGACCGATTGACAGGGGAGCGTTGCTCGCCCGCGGGACGGCGTCCCGCGCGGGCGAGGGCGCCCGCCCTACAAACACAGGACAAGCCCAATCTAAAATCCGATTATCAGATCGAGTCCCGCCGCATCGGCGAAGGCATGGAAATCCCGGTCTCGCGTGAGCAGGGAGACTCGGCGATCGAGACAACTCTGGGCGATCAGTGCATCGCCGAGTCGCGCTTTGCGCCCCTTTCGGAGTACCTTGGCACGTAATTCTCCTGCCCGGCGCCAATAGCCAGACTCGATCTCAAGCACCGGCAACTCACATAGCGTTTCCGAAACCTCGGCGGGAAGTTTCGGGTCGCTCAACATCTCCGTGAGTACCGCGGGCGCCATCAGCACCTGCCGGTCCTGAAGTGCCCGGCCGAGGAGATCGGTATCGGCGCCTTCATCTCCCTGCAGAAATCCGATCCAGGTGCTGGTGTCGACCGCGATCACCGGTCGGCCTTCAACTCAGCGGATGTGCGGCTGAAACGAACCTTGCCGCGCAACTTCAGCAGGCGTGCGTAGGCGTGCGATGCGGCTACGAGTTGAAGTCCGGTTCGAACGGTCTGAGTGATGCCGCTACCGCTGGCCCGTTGCGCTCTTTCGAGCAGCTCGGGGGGCACCTCCACCGTGATCTTGCGTGCGGGTTCCATGGCAGTTCCAGGCTACCATATCGAATACCAGCATTGGATATGGTATGCCACGGCAATGTGATCGGAGCCGCCGGCCCTGATAGAATCTGCGTGATGAAACAACTCATTTTGATGCTGGTCTGCGTCGCCGACCTTGGGGCTGCTCCGATGGATCAGAAGGGCGTTGAATTCGCCAAGCCCGGCGGGCACGCACTGCTGCTCGACTTGCACGTACCGGATGGGCCCGGACCATTTCCGGCCGCGATCCTCGTGCATGGCGGGGGCTTCGACGCGGGCAATCGCGCGACCAATATGGCGCCTACGTTTCAGCCTCTGGCCGACGCTGGATTCGCGTGGTTCAGCATCGACTATCGGATGGCGCCGGAATTCCGGTTTCCGCAGGCGAAGGAAGACATCGACACAGCCATCAAGTGGGTGAAGGCCAACGCCAAGACTTACAAGGTCGACACATCGAAGATTGTGCTGAGCGGGGAATCGGCGGGCGGATATCTGGTGAACTACGCGGCGGCGCACGAGACCCCGGAGACGAAGGTTGCGGCGGTGGTCGATATTTACGGCCCGGTCGATTACGAGAGAATTGCGCGGCAGCGTCAAGATTACCCGGGGCGCTTCAATATGGCTTCGATCAACGGGCATAAAGCGAAGGGCGGCGGCATCTGGTTCTTCCAGGTGGATGGCTACGACGACGCGAGTTTTGCAAAGTTGAAAGAGCTTTCGCCGATTTACGCCGTGCATAAGGGCATGCCGCCGTTTTTGGCGATCCACGGGACGCGCGACGATCAGGTGCCGTACGAGCAATCGACCATGATGTGCGATGCGATGCACAAGGTGGGCGCGGCGTGCGAGGTGGTCACCGTCGAGGCCGGCGGGCATGGAATGGGCGGGTGGAAGGATGCCGATCAGCAACACTACAAGGCGGACATGATCGCGTGGCTGAAGAAGACGCTGAAGGTGAAATAGAACAACTCTAAACCGGCATTCCCACTCGCCACAGCAGGTACCCCAGTGCCTGCCTGACGTAATTCCATTGATCGTGCAGCGCGCCCGCGCTCTTTTCGGTCCGCGGTGAGCCGTAAACCGTCAGCCCGCGGAACTGGAGCATGCGCTTCACACGGAAAATGTGATATCCGTCACTCACCACGATGACCGAGCGCAGCCCCATGCGCCGCATGATTTCGCCCACCATGGCGATGGATTGCACCGTCGTCTCGCCCTCATTTTCCACGATGATGGAATCGCCCGGGACTCCCATACTCATCAGGTACGACCGGCCCACGCCGCCCTCGGTGAATAGCGGGTCACCGCCGGCGCCGCCCGTCGTCATGAGCCGCGAGGCGAATTTCCGGTTGTAGAGCTCGAGTGCGTGATCGAGTCGGGCGCGCAGGACGGGGGAGGGGCGTCCCCGGTATTCGGCGGCGCCGAGCACGAGGATTACGTCGGACGGCTGGGCCTCATCACGCGTGCTCTGCCGCTGTATGCGCACCGATACGACCGCTATCGCGGTGAGCACAACGATGACCGCGAACGCGATCGCGTACCCGAGGACCTTTTTCATGTGCGCTATTCTGATCGTGTCTAAGACACATATTGTAAACGGATGTTGACCCCGGAAACGATTACCAGTTCAACCAACCCTTTCGTTAAGGAGGTGCGCCGCACTGTATCGCGCGGCGGCCTGACGGCCGAGGGCTGGTGCATTGCCGAATCCCCCCACCTGCTGGAGGAAGCGCTGCGCAGCGCCTGCGTGGTCAGGGCTGTGCTGGCTGCCGAATCCAAACGCGCGGCTCTCGATGGCTTCGCGACGCGCCTTACGGGTGCGAAAATCGTGGTGCTCCCCGACCTTCTTTTCGACTCGATCGCCGCCACCGAAGCCAGTCAGGGCCTGATGGCCCTGGTGCAACCGCCGGAATGGAAGATGCAGGATCTGTTCCGCGGGCGCGCGCTTGTGGTGGTGCTCGACGCGATACAGGACCCGGGTAATGCGGGCACGATCGTTCGCGCCGCCGAGGCCTTCGGCGCCACCGGTATTATTTTTCTGAAGGGCTCGGCGAGCCCTCACAACGCCAAGACGCTGCGCGCGTCCGCCGGCTCGCTCTTCCGCGTGCCCTGCCAGCACAACGTGGCTACGGCCACCGCGCTCGCCACTTTGCGGCAGAACGGCATCAAGATTTTCGCGGCGATGCCTGCCGATGCCGCGGCGCCCCCCGGCCCGCTGGCGGCCACCGACCTCACCGCGCGGTGCGCCCTGGTGATCGGCAACGAAGCCCACGGTGTCACCGACGAGTGGTGCGCAGCGGCCGCCGGGCTGACCATTCCCACCATGGGAGTGGAATCGCTCAACGCGGCGATGGCCGCGGCGGTCCTGCTCTACGAAGCGCGCCGCCAGAGGATGCTGGAGCCGTGAGCCTCTTCGACAACACTCCGCCCGACGATCCGCGCGACAGGTCTCACGGCGACGACACGCCCGGCTCCAAGCGCCCGCTCGCCGAGCGTATGCGTCCCAACAGCCTGGACGAATATATCGGACAGGATCACATTCTTGGACCCGGCAAGCCGCTGCGCCGCCAGATCGAGCGCGACGAACTCACCTCGATCATACTCTGGGGACCGCCCGGCGTGGGCAAGACGACTCTGGCGAATCTGATCGCGCATGCCACCAAGTGCGAGTTTATTCCCTTTAGCGCGGTGCTGAGCGGCATCAAGGAAATCAAACTCGTGATGGCCGATGCCGAGCGCTACCGGCGGATCGGGCGGCGCACCATCCTCTTCGTGGACGAAATCCACCGTTTCAATAAGGCGCAGCAGGACGCTTTCCTGCCGTACGTGGAGCGCGGCGACATCATCCTGATTGGCGCCACCACGGAGAATCCGTCGTTCGAAATCATTGCAGCGCTGCTTTCGCGCTCTCGCGTTTACGCGCTGCGAGCGCTCACCGTGCCGGAGATCGTCACGCTGCTGAAGCGCGCGCTGCCCGTACTCAAACTCCAGGCTAGCGACGAGTTGCTGGAGCAGATCGGTATCTACTCTAACGGCGACGGGCGGCAGGCCTACAATACGCTGGACGCGGCGGGGGCCGCATCGTCCGGTGGTGAACTCTCCGAGGCGGGCCTGCAGGACGCCATGCAGCGCAAGGTTCTGCTCTACGATAAATCCGGCGAAGAGCACTTCAATCTGATTTCCGCGCTGCACAAATCGGTGCGCTCGAGCGATCCGGACGCAGCTTTGTACTGGCTGGCACGGATGCTGGAGGCCGGCGAGGACCGCATGTACCTGGCGCGGCGTATCGTGCGCATGGCGATCGAGGATATCGGGTTGGCCGACCCGCGTGCGCTCGAGCAATGCATCGCGGCCAAGGAAGCGGTGCACTTCCTCGGAATACCCGAGGGCGATCTGGCGCTGGCGCAGGCGGCGATTTACCTGTGCATCGCGCCGAAGAGTGATGCGGCTTATCGAGCACTCGGCGCAGTGAAAGATGATGTGGAGAAGACGGTGGCGGAGCCAGTGCCGATGCATCTGCGCAACGCGCCCACGAAGGCAATGAAGAGTTGGGGATACGGGGAAGGCTACCAGCACGCGCACAAGGCCGAGAATGCCGTTCCGGATATGGAGTGCCTGCCGCCCTCACTTGCCGGGCGGCAGTACTACTTCCCGACCGATCGCGGAAGCGAAAAACGGATTCGCGAGCGGCTGGAAGAGATTCGGAAACTGCGCGGGAAAGCGGACTGAGAATTACTTCTTCGCGAGCTTCAGATTGATGGTGGCCTTCTTTTGCGAATTGAAGGAACTCAGCGTCTTCGCACCACTGGACGCGCCCTGGAAATCGGCCTTAAGCTCGTAGTCCACGTCGGGGCTCAATTCGAAGAAGTGGTAAGTGCCGTCTTCCTTGGTGATGAAAGAGCGGATCTGCAGCGTCTTCAAATTCTTTAGTTGAACGACAGCCCCAGGTACGGAACTGTCCTCCGAATTCGTCACCGCGCCCTGTACGCTGCGAGTCGCGGCGTCTTTTTGGGCGAGCGCCATTGGCGCGCACACCATAAGGAGGAGCAACGCGCCGATTGCCAGCGCCTGCCGTCCCGAGAACGTCTGTTTCATGTGATCCTCCCGCCTATTCGATGCGCACTGGGCCGAAATGGTTCCCGAGGACTACTTCCAGTCCTCGTCGGCTTCCTCTTCTTCTTCTTCGACGAAGCCGTCTTCATCTTCCTCTTCTTCGTCGTCGTCGTCCGCCGACTCTAACTCTAGAGGCGCCGTTCCAACGACCTTGAGCGCCGCGCCACACTCATCGCAGCTGATGGTGTCGCCCTCATCTACATCTTCTTCATCAACGTCGATTTCGCCTTCGCATGCCGGACACGTAACCATCTCAAATTCCTCCCGAATACTTTACTGTTATACGATAGTGGACCGCGATTGCAACTGCCTGTTTCAGCCGATGTCTACTTAGCCGCCTGTTTAGCCATGCCGCGGCGCGGGGTGGCCGGGACAATCCCCTTGAGACTGAGACACATGGAGAGCAGCGAGCGCCGGACAATCTTCCACCGCGCCGGCGGTATCCTGACGGATGGCGTTCCATGAATTCCAAACCTGCTGCACTCGTACCATGACCACATTGTACCCGCGCGGAGGCCCTGCGAAAGGGTGGCGGAGCACCCTATAATAAAAGTATCCATGCATCAAAAACTGAACGAGAGGGTTGTGGATCTGAATCCACAGGAAACTGCTGAGTGGGTCGAATCGTTGGACCAGGTGATAGATCAGGCGGGCCCCGACCGCGCCACTTTCCTGCTGGACCACCTTAATGAGCGGGCGCGCGCCAATGGCGCCGAAGTGCCCGTGCAATTCAATACCCCGTACATCAATACCATCCGCCCGGAGGAGGAAGAAGTCTACCCCGGCGACCGCGCGATGGAGCGCCGCATCAAGAGCCTGATTCGCTGGAACGCGATGGCGATGGTGGTGCGGCAGAACAAATACGACGCCGGAATCGGCGGACACATCTCCACCTATGCCTCGCTCGCGACCTTGCTGGAAGTGGGTTTCAACCACTTCTTCCACGGCTCCTACGGCGACCAGCCCGGCGACCTGATTTATTTCCAGGGCCACGCCTC